>JBATIA010000063.1:0-1933 GCA_049667415.1 Ignavibacteriaceae bacterium | reverse complement strand
AATCAATATTGTCCTTCAACTGCTTTTCTGTTTTAGCTCCTATTATTGGGATGATAACTCCCGGCTGCTGTCTTACCCAATTTATTGCCACCTGCGAAGGAGTGCATCCGGCTTCTTCAGCAACTTTAATTACCTCTTCTGCAATTCTCAGGTTTTCATCCCTAATAGCTTTGTTTAGTTTTGCTCTTCCTTCCTCATTTTTATTCTTATTGTACTTACCTGAAAGAATTCCGCCACCAATTACAGCCCAGGGAGTTACAGCCATATCGAGATGCCTTGACATTGGCAGAAGCTCTCTTTCAACTGTTCTGTCAATCAGGCTGTATTTTATTTGAAGAGCTGCAAACTGCGACCATCCTCTTAGATCAGCAATAGCATTCATCCGGGAAACAATCCATGCCGGTGTGTCGGAAATCCCTATATAATGAATCTTTCCAGCTCTTATCATATCATCGAGCGCACGAAGTATTTCTTCTTCGGGAGTAGTATAATCCCAGGCATGAACCCAGTAAAGATCAATGTAATCTGTTTTCAGCCGCTTGAGACTCGCATCAAGCGAATGCATCATATTCTTCCGGTGGTTACCACTAAAGTTTGGATCATCTCTTCGCATATGCAAAGTGTATTTGGTAGCAACTACAAAATGTCCTCTGTCGGTAGAAATAAACTCCCCAACAAATTTTTCTGATGTTCCTTCGGTGTAACGGTTTGCAGTATCAATAAAATTACCGTCTGCTTTTGCATACGCATCAAATACTTTTTTGCTTTCGGTTTTGTCAGATCCCCAGCCCCACTCTTCGCCAAAGGTCATAGTTCCAAGAGCAAGTTCAGAAACACGGAGTCCGCTTTTACCAAGAAGTTTATACCTCATTATTAATCCTTTTAATTTAGTAATGATAAAATCTTTTTTTCATTTACTGAATTCGGATAAAAATTACCCATCCATCTAACACACCTGTTAGCATCCAGCGGAACACCGATAGCAGGAATTTCATATTTTGCACATAGCCTTAATCCGTTTACGAGTTCCGGAATACAGGCAACACCAAAAACTCCAATGTTTTCTCCGCTTGATCTAGCCAATTTAAATATCTTTTTCAAATCAGCTTCTCTCCAGATGTATGCTTTGATGTCCTTAGACTTCATTATTTTGCTAACAGAATTTATTGAGCATTTCTTAGAGCAGCTCTTGCAAACATAATCTGTCCCGTCTGAAGCAGACAAGCAGTCTTTATCCAGATCGTGCAGGCAGTGAGGCAGAAAAGCATACCTGGTTTCGGATGAATTGAATCTTTCCTTGTTGAGGCGATTTACCAGTTCAATCTCGACCATATATAAAAGATATTGTTCGCGTGAAGTAGTCAGCGTAGCTTCGCATTTCTGAGATAATGTCAGATTACTAAGGTGAGAATCAATATCAGTAAAATATTTTGAGAGTGATTCTTCAGCCAGATTAAGGATTTTTCCTATCCGGCTCTTACCGGGTTTTACTTTATGCGTTTTTTTTAATGCCCTTTTTTTCTTTGAGTTTTTTCTGATGAAATGCAGCAATCCGTTTTCATCATCTCCATTATTAATTATTATATCTACTGTTCTGCTTAAATCTTCAAAAAAATCATCAGTGCCGCAGCTTTCAGCATAAAGCGAATATGTTTTTCCAATTATTTTATTTTCATTAATCATTCAAAACCAATCCGTGAATAATAAGTATAGTAATATAAAACTATTCATCAAAGATTTAAGTATTAATTCTCATAAAGTCAGCAATAGAACACTGATTAAACTGATTGAACGGATTTTAACTGATTTTTAATTTTCATTTGCCGTCGAAATCTGTGTTACATCATTTTAAAAACTCTGGAAGTTGGAGTACATTTTATTTAATTTTAAACAAAAGAATTACCGGAGAGGTTCTCTTAGACAATGTTAAAGG
>JBATIA010000062.1:0-5601 GCA_049667415.1 Ignavibacteriaceae bacterium | reverse complement strand
AACGGAATATTTATACTATTAATTACTATCTCACGTCCTAAACAATTAAAAAGTAATAATTAAAGATAACAATAAACACTTATTTCCTTTTGACATTCCGTCTTTGACGAGACTTGCCTTTGGTGGTTGACTTTTTCCCAAAGGGATCCTTTCGTAGACTTTTAACCTGTTCTATCAAAGTATTTCGTTCCCAGAATACCCCATCCTCATATCCTTGTATCTTTTTATTGAGTTCCGCGTTCTCCAATCTTTTTTCCGCAAGGCAGCAATAATATTCGTCAACCTCCACCCCAACATATTTTCTCCCAAGCTTTTTCGCAACAACTGCAGTCGTTCCGGAACCCAGGAAGGGATCAAAAACAATATCTCCCTTTTTGGTACTGGCAAGAATAATCTTCGCTAACAGTTTTTCAGGTTTCTGTGTGGGATGATCTGTATTTTCGGGCATAGACCAGAAAGGAACTGATATATCATTCCAGATATTTGATGGAAATGTATCTCTGAAATTTCCATTTGAATTTTGACCCCAGTCTTTTGGATTCCTTTTCTCATCTCTGTACGGAGCCAAAACTCTTCTTCTGAGTTTTACACCGTTTACATTAAAACTAAATTTTGATGAATTAGTGAAGAACCAGATATCTTCACTACAGTTTTTCCAGTTTCTTTTTGCTCCTCTTCCTTTTTCTCTTTCCCAGGTAATTCGATTTTTTACCTGAAAATATTTTGAACCAGTAATAAAAATTGCGGCAGAGGATTTCCAATCACCACATATATAAATTGAAGCATTTTCTTTTAGTATCCTGGATACTTTACCAAGCCAGGAATCAAGCCATTTTATATACTCAAATAACTCCATTTCCTTAAAGGATATCCGGTTGAATTTTTTTGTAATGTTATATGGCGGATCAATAAATAGAAGATCTACGAATTTATCAGGCAGTAATTCTATAGCTTCAAAAATATCCTGGTTAATAATTTTATTAACGAGTGATTTAATTTTTACTGGCTTAGTTAGTTTAATTAATCCTGCTGAATATTTTTTAATTTCTTCTTTACCGAGACGAAGCGTCCGGTTCAATTTTGCTGGTTTCGTTATCATTTTTTAAGAATAATCCTTTGAGTATTATCAATTTACTTTCCCATATCGAAATATATTTCATCTAAAGATTAAAATTCTTATTTAATATTGAAATTTTGCTAATATATCTGATATTAGAATTCTAATTGAAAAGATGATTAAATCGAAATAACTAACTCAAAACACCTCTGGCTTACCTTGTTTAGCTACAGCTAAATATCTAATTTTCGTTAACAATTTTTCACTTTTACAGGATAATTTTTTATGAAAAGAACTATCGTTGCAATGCCCGGCGATGGTATTGGCAAAACAGTACTACCAGAATCAATTCGAGTATTAAAAGCTGTTGGATTTGAAGCAGAATATGTACACGGAGATATCGGCTGGGATTTTTGGTGTAGTGAAGGTAATGCACTTCCTCAAAGAACTATTGAATTATTAAAAAAACATAAACTTGGTTTGTTTGGTGCAATTACTTCCAAACCAAAAGATGCAGCAGAAAAAGAACTCGACCCTGCACTAAAGGGAAAGGGTTATTCATACTTTTCGCCAATCGTTTCGATGAGACAATTATTCAACCTTGATATTTGTATCCGTCCCTGCATTTCCTTCAAAGGAAATCCATTAAACTTTATTCGCAAAGATGGTAAAGGTAGTTACGAAGAACCGATGGTCAATTCTGTAATCTTCAGACAAAATACAGAAGGACTTTATGCTGGAATTGAATGGACAAATCCACCGGCAAATGTTCGTGCAGCATTTGAATCGCATCCGAAATGGAAAGCATTTAAAGATGTTCCAAATGAAGAACTTTCTATTTCAACTAGAGTAATTACAAAGAAAGCTGCAACAAGAATTATTCGTGCTGCATTTGAGTACGCAAAGAAATTTAATTACAAAAATGTAACTGTCTGCGAAAAGCCAAATGTACTTCGAGAAACTTCCGGGATGATGCTGAAGATCGGAAAAGAAATCGCAAAAGAATTTCCTGGAATAGCTTTATGGGATACAAACATAGATGCACAAATGATGTGGCTAACAAAAAATCCTGAGGATTATGGAGTTGTAGTTGCCGAAAATATGTTCGGCGATATTATCTCAGATGGATTTGCCGGATTGGTCGGCGGACTTGGATTTGCGTGCAGTGCAAACCTTGGTGATGAAGTTGCAGTTTTCGAACCAACTCACGGAAGTGCACCAAAATACCAGGAACTGAATCCATCAATTGTAAATCCGATTGCAATGATCATGAGTGCTTGTATGATGCTTGATCATATTGGAGAAACGGCAAAAGCAACTAAGATAAGAAGTGCAATTGCAAAAGTTGTAGAAAATGGAAGAGTTAAAACATACGATATGATGAAACTTCGTGGAGGTCCAGATGTTTTTAAAAACGGAGCCTGCACAACTCAGCAAATGACAGATGAAATTATTTCAAATTTGTGAAATGCCAAAGGTCAGACGTCAAAAGTTCTTGGATGAGCAATGTTACAATTGAATCACAAAAACCTCGACGTTTGGAAACTGGCAGTAAAGCTAGTTTCATTCATATATCGAATTACTTCTGATTATTCGAAGGAAGAGATTTTCGGTTTAACTAATCAAACCAGACGAGCATCAGTTTCAATATCTGCAAATATTGCTGAGGGGGCTTCTAGAAAGAGCTTAATTGAGAGAAAAAGATTTTATGAAATCGCGAGGTCATCGTTAGTTGAAGTTGATAATCACATTGAATTAGCTAAAGAATTGGGATATCTTAATTCGAAAACATTGAATGAACTTGAAAAAAAGCTAAACGAATTATTTGCTAAACTTTCCAAATTCATAGTAAAAGCTAAATAGGAAATTTCGTTTGACATTTCACGTTTCACATTTGACAGGAAAAGAATGAACGGAATAGAACTCATCATGATAGCATTAGTAATGTATCTCGTTGCATACAAGCTTTATGGTGGATTTTTATCGAAGAAGTTTAATGTTAACAATAACAAAGAAACACCGTCACACACAATGTACGATGGGGTTGATTACTGTCCGGCAAAAGCTCCTGTTTTGCTTGGACATCACTTTGCTTCCATTGCAGGTGCAGGACCAATAGTCGGTCCGGTTATAGCTGCAGGCTTTGGATGGATTCCTGTTTATCTGTGGGTTGTATTCGGAGCAATATTTATTGGCGGTGTTCACGATTATTCAAGTATCGTTGCATCAGTTCGTCATCAAAGCAAATCTATTGGCTATATAATTCAATCTTATATTGGAATAAATGGCAAAAAGCTTTTTTTGATTTTTGCATGGGCAACATTAATACTTGTAATAGCTGTCTTTACAATAATAGTTGCTGATACTTTTACTCATATTCCGAGTGCTGGCTCATCGTCAATACTATTTATGATACTAGCAATATTTTTTGGAATAGCTATTTACAGATTAAAAGTTCCTCTCTGGATTGCTACAATAATTGGAGTAATTTTACTTTTTCTTTCCATTCCTTTAGGAAATATGTTTCCGCTTCAACTTGATGGTTTAACATGGCAGTTTATTTTATTTGGATACATTTTTGTTGCATCAACTGTTCCTGTCTGGATATTACTTCAACCGCGAGATTATCTAAATTCATTTTTTCTTTATGCATTAATGTTCGGCGGATTGGTTGGAGTATTTTTTGCTGCTCCAACTATTAATATTCCGGCTTTTAATTCTTTTTCATTGGATAAGGTTGGATATCTCTTCCCTGCTTTATTTGTGACAGTTGCCTGTGGAGCGATTAGCGGGTTCCATTCAATTGTAGGAAGCGGAACAACAGCTAAGCAGCTTAATAAAGAAACTGATGGAAGAATTATTGGTTACGGAGGAATGTTGATTGAAGGTATGCTCGCCGTTCTATCACTCATAGCTGTGGCATCCATGGTTAACAGCGAATTCATTAATATTCTCACAACAAAAGGTCCGGTCCCTGCTTTCTCACTTGGAGTCGCAAGATTTATAAATGCAATTCCTGTTTTGAATATTTCGATCCCGATGGCACAGACATTCACCGCTCTTGCGGTTTCAGCTTTTGCTTTAACATCACTTGATACTGCAACGAGATTAGCAAGATTTATGTTCCAGGAATATTTTGAAGGTAAAGAACCTGGGAAAAAATCAGCTTTTGTTTCTAACAGATTCATCTCAACCGGAATCACTGTTGTCTTTGGTGCAGCACTTACATTCAGCGGACAGACAATGTCTTTATGGCCGGTATTTGGAAGTGCCAACCAGCTACTTGCAGCACTTGCCTTATTAGCTTTAACGGTTTGGGTTGCAAATCTTAAAAAAGGATTTTTATTCATAATGATTCCAATGATCTTCATGTTCGCAGTTACTTTAACTGCGCTGGGAATGCTGATTTATCAGAATTTCCTAATAGATAATTATACTCTATCAATCATATCAGTTTTGTTATTTACTCTAGCGGTTTTACTTGGGATAAAAGCTTACAGTGTTCTTGTAAATGGAAGAGAACTAAGTAAGGAGTTAATAAAATAAAGGTGATTGCTTCACTAAGCTCGCAATGAGACGTTTGTCATTACGAGAAGCGAAGCGACGAGGTAATCTAAAAATATTATGGAGTACTGATGCGCGATAAAGTCCTGAAAATCTGGCCTGAAATTAATTGGATTCAGAACAAGGAACTAAGAGAAAAAACTCTGGATTGCTGGGTCTATGCAATTCAGAATTCTGTTTTATCTGCAGAAGATCTTGAAGTGATTCCTTTTTCTTTATTAATTAAAGACTGCAAAATCTCTTTTATGAATCACAAAAGAACTGCAGTTCAACTCTCTGTAGATATTGCAAAAAAGATGAAAGAAAATTTTGGTGATGAAATAAAAATTGATATGGATTTACTTATTTCTGGCGCAATTCTTATCGATGTTGGCAAATTAATAGAATATGATAAAGTGGATGGAAAACTAACAACAAGCAAAGCAGGAAAACTCTTACGTCATCCTTTCAGCGGAGTTGCAATAGCGGATCGTTTTGGACTGCCGCCAGAAGTTCAGCATATAATCGCTTATCATGCAAAAGAAGGTGATGATGCTAAGCGCAGTGTTGAAGCAATCATCGTGCACCATGCAGATTTTGTTTCTTTTGAACCTTTTAAAGCGTGAAAGGTTAGAGGCGAGAAGCTAGAGGTTAGAATGTTAGATCTTAGTCATAAAAAATTAGATATATGGAATTTCAGTTTAGACTTGATTTCAAAAATTTATTCACTGACCTCTCAATTTCCCAAAGAAGAATTATTTGGTTTAACAAGTCAACTTAGGAGAGCATCAGTCTCAGTGAGTTCAAATATTGCAGAAGGTTTATCCAGAACTTCAAAACTTGAGAAAATTAGATTTTTAGAGATTTCAAGATCGTCATTGGTGGAAATTGATACTCAATTAGAAATCGCTCTTAAGTTGAATCTATGTGACAAAAATGAGCTAATTGAAATTGAAAAGTTATTAAACAGTTTATTTGCAATGATAACTTCATTAAAAAAG
>JBATIA010000061.1:0-4554 GCA_049667415.1 Ignavibacteriaceae bacterium | reverse complement strand
TACTGCAAGTGATAAAATCAGGCTTACTTCAAAAGTGCGATAATAAAGCTCTCTTAAATCTGCTTTCGGATTTTTTAGAGACGGCATTGAAACCTCCGGTTTAGTTAAAGACTAAACCTTTTACTTTGCCGAAAAAGAAATGTTCCTGGAGATGAAATGAATAATGATTAACGAACAAGGAATTACGAATAACGAAGTTTTTTCTACTTTCGAATTCGATATTCAGTGTTCATTATTCGATATTACGTTGACCACTACCCCAGTTTGTGCTTGACAAATTTTCTTAATGAACAATCAACGAATATACATTACTAATTTCTACCCGTTCAGAATATTCTGTGCTTCTTCTTTATCAACTTCTGTGATGTATTTGATTCCACTTATTTCCGCAGCCTCATGAGTTAGTGCTGCTATATCATCACGGGTAATAAACTCAGGGGCAAATTTTCTACTGCCATTCATTAATTGTTTTAATCCCTGACCTAATCTTTCATAGTAAGTATAGAGTCCAATAGCTCCCGGAGGTAAGGCTTCGAATTCAGAATTACCAAGTTCTTTTCTTAACTCGCTTGCGGTAACAAATATCTCATCGATACTGTTTCCAAATCTCTCAACATAAACAGGAAGTTGTCCTTCCTGAACTGCGCGACCAATAGTCTTTCCAACCATTGCAGCGGCAATTGGCGAACGTGCCATACCAACAAGTTTTACAAACGGTGCACCTAGTGCAAGTCCTTTAAATATCTGATCTTCAAATGTGAATCCACCTGCAACAGCAATTGCTGGAACATATTCACCTTTATCGTGAAGTTGTTTTGTATATTGATAAAGCATCGAATGAAGTTCAACCGGAGGAACGCCCCATTCATTCATCATTCTCCACGGACTCATTCCTGTTCCGCCGCCGGCTCCATCAACTGTTAATAAATCGATTTTATATTTTGAAGAGAACTTGACTGCACGTGCAAGGTCTGCAGGTCGGTACGCACCGGTTTTTAAGAATATATATTTTGCACCTGCTTTTCTAAGTTCATCAACTCTTTGAGCAAAACCTTCTTCACTAACCATTCCAAGCCGGGAGTGACGTTCAAATTCTTTAAATGCACCTCTCTCAAAAGCCTGAATTACACGAGGGTCTGTTGGATTTGGAAGAACAACATATCCCCTTTCGTAAAGCATCTGCGCTTTTTTCAGCTCTCTTATCTTAACTTCGCCGCCAATATCTTTTGCACCCTGTCCCCATTTAAGTTCAACAACTTCAACGCCAAGCTTATCGATTGCATATTCCTGAACTCCAAGACGAGTATCTTCAACATTTGCCTGAACAATTATTGCACCGTATCCGTTACGCTGATGATCTTTGTAAAGTTTTACTCTTCGTTTTAAATCAACTGTATCAAATACTTTACCTCTGTTTATAATTGATTCCACATCCATACCGGTTACATTTTCGCCGATTGTTAATCCGGTACCGGCAAGTGCTGAACCGATTGCTAATCCTTCCCAGTTATTTTTAGCAATATTAGTTGAACCGATTCCAGGAATGATCCATGGGTATTTAAAGTGTATTCCTTTATCGTGACCGAATGTAACATCAATCCTGACATTTGGAAAAATTGCTTTATCGCTGTCCGCTTCAATGCCGTAAGCACCGACCGCTGTTCCCATAATGTTGAAGTGAGAATAATCAACGGGATAAATTTTTTCTGATGCTGTGGTGATTACACCGAATGGTTGTGGATAGATTACTTCGTGACCCCGGTAAGCAGATTTACCGATTTCACACATACCTATGCAGCCATCAACACAGGTAACACACATACCTGATGATGGTGTGATAGAACCTTCTGTTCTGTTTTTTGTTAAAGTTGCTGCTGAAGAATTAACTCTTGAGTATAACATTTTTTGATTCTCCTTTTTCCCTATTTGGTTTTAATTTCACATGCTACACAGGGATCCATGTAACACATCATGTTATCGAATTTTTCTTTTTCTAAGCAAGGTGGTTCCAGGTTCATACAACCTCCACAAATTGCTTTGTCCGGTTCAGTGTAAGTGCATCTCAGCTGACAAGCAGGACAAACGTAAATACACCCGCCGCACAAACGGCATACTTCCGATTTGATGTCGAAGGGTGTTCCGATGCTGCGATGATCTCCGCGACCACGGAAACCAATTGCCTTTGCCATCATCTGCTCTTCACACATTCTTACACAGAGACCACACATAATGCAATCCTCGTGCTCTTGTCTGAATCTCTGCTGTCGAACGCCAAGCTCGGAAGCAATATCCTGTATTACTTTAGATTGCGGACAGGTTGCAAGTAGAAGTTCAACTATCATCTTTCGTGCTGTTACAACGCGGTTAGAAGCAGTTCTTACACTCATTCCTTCCTGCACTACAGATGTGCATGATGTAACAAGCTTTGCTTTTACTCCTTCACCAACTTCAACAACACACAAACGGCAGGCACCATAAGGTGATAAGCCTTCCATATGACATAATGTTGGAATTGGAAATCCCATAAACTGAGCTGCTTCAAGGATAGTTGTTCCTTCTTCTACTGATACTATTAATCCGTTCAATTTAAGATTAACCATGGTAGATATCCTCGCTTTCAATAAGTTCTAATTTCTTCTCATCTTTTTGTTCGTGGATAAATTCAAGATCACATCTCATACATCGGTGTGCTTCATACTTCGCCTGATCAGCAGAAAGAGTCAGCTCTACTTCGTGCAAGCTGGACTTTCGCTCTTCTACCGGAATAGTTGGAAGTGAAACTCTCTTTGTCTCCTCTTCCGAAACTTCAACGGGAGGTACGTATATTTTTGGTAAACGTACTTCAGGCGGCTGCCTTAATTCTTCCTGCATTAAATACCTGTCAATCATTATTGCCACTTTCTATCCAGCAGCTATCGCATCAACAACTGTGTTTGGACCTGTGACGACATCACCTCCGGCAAAAACTCCATCACGGTTTGTTTCAAGTGTATCTTCATCAACGATTAAAGTACCCCATTTACTTACATCGATATTCATTGATGAGATATAATCAACATCAGGTGTGTCACCAATGGTGATAATGAGTGTATCGAAGAACATAAATTCTTCAGAACCCGGAATTGGAACAGGGTTTCTTCTTCCGCTTGAATCCACATCGCCAAGTTTATTCTTAATGAACTCAACTCCTGAGAGATGATTATGTTCAGAATGAATTTTTATTGGCGATACCAATGTTACAAGTTTGACACCTTCCTCAATGGCAGCATCAATTTCATGTTGAAGTGCCGGCATTTCTTGGCGGGTTCGTCTGTAGAGTAAAGTCACGCTCTTAACATCTTTTTGTCGCAATGAAACTCTTGCAGCATCAATTGCTGAATCTCCGCCGCCAATTACACCAACACGTCCCTTAGCAAGATTTTTTCCGTGCAGGTTGAACTCTTTCAGAAATTCAATTGCAGGATAAACACCATCAAGATCTTCACCTTCAATATTCAGCAATTTACTTTTGTGAGCGCCCATTGCAAGAAATACGGCATTGTATCCCTGCTCAAATAATTCATCGACAGCGAAATCTCTGCCGAGAACAGAATTAGTTTTGAGGGTAATATTTTTATCAATCAGCGCGTCTATTTCTTTATTGATAACTTCTCTTGGAAGTCGGTATGATGGTATGCCTGTGGTTAACATTCCGCCAGGGATTTCATCTTTTTCGTATACAGTAATTTTATAACCTTTAAGTGACAGATAATGTGCAGCAGTTAATCCGGCAGGACCTGAACCAATGATTGCCACTTTAAATATTGATGTCTTACCATCCTTATCTCTGACAGGTTTAAATGTTGAAGGCTCAATCCGATCTGTTATAAATCGTTTAAGCGCACGGATAGCAATTGACTGTCCACCGCTCGTTCCCGATCTGCACATATATTCGCATGGATGGCTACATACTCTTGCACAGACAGATGGAAATGGATTTGCTTCTCGAATTGCAGTGTAAGCTTTTTCATATTCACCAACAGCTATGTGAGCAATGTATCTCCATGCTTCAGTTCCTATGGGACAAGCTGTCTGACACGGAGCTCCAACAAGATCTCTGCAAACTCCAGCCCGGCATTTCTTATTGTTGATATGCTCAAGATACTCGTGTCTGTAGTATTTTATTGTTGATAAAACCGGGTTGGCTGCTGTCTGACCCAAACCACACATCGAAGTATCCTTAACAACGTGAGCAAGTTCCTCGAGCAAATCTAATTTTTCAATTGTGCCAAGCCCCATTGAAATGTCTTCAAGCAGTTCATACATTCGCTGGGTTCCTTTTCTGCACACAAAACACTTCCCGCAAGATTCATCCTTTAAGAAATGAGTAAAGTATTTTGCAACGTCAACCATGCAGGTTCTTTCATCCATAACAATCATACCACCGGAACCCATAATAGAACCGGCAGCTGAAAGACTATCGTAATCAATTGGCAAATTAAATTTTTCTATTGGAATGCATCCACCAGATGGTCCACCCGTTTGAACAGCTTTGATTTTTGCACTACTTGATGC
>JBATIA010000060.1:0-4004 GCA_049667415.1 Ignavibacteriaceae bacterium | reverse complement strand
GGAACATGACGTGGCTCTGTTGCACAAACCAGGAGATAATCTGAATTACAGATCTCTTCAAGCATCTTTTTATATGGAAGAAATCCGGCATACTCTGTATACCTTTCTAATCCTGCTTCCAGGATCGAATCTTTAATCGCGGGATCAATAGTACCAATAAATTTAAGTTTTAATTTATTGCCAGCATCAATTTCTATCTTTAGCTGTCTCCAGAAATTAACGGGATTCTGGTATGAAAAAATATTACCTGCATGCACGATTACTTTTTCATCGTTAAATTTTTCTTTTAATAATATATCTTGAAATTCTTCCTCACTAAAACCCCAATAAAGAACATTAGTCTTGGTTTTTATTGAAGGGTATTTCTTCTCATAATCTGCACACATAGTTTGAGTAACGAACACAATTTTTTTTGAGTTTTCGAGAACTGATTTTTCAAGACGGTTATCAATTTTTCGAGTAAGAGAATTTCTCTTGAAGGCTTTATAATAGGCTATGTCAGTCCAGGGATCTATAAATACGGGAACGTGCGGCAAATTGAATTTAGACGATAGTTTCTTGCCAACCAGATGAGTTGAGTGTGGTGGTCCAACAGAGACTATTACATCAACTTTTTCTTTATTCAGGAGAGTTGTTCCCATCTTAACAGCAGGAAAATACCAACCAATTCTTGCATCGGGGATAAATAGATTCATTCGAATCCAGATTGATAATCGGTGAGCAAGACTTTTATTCTTTTTAGAAATTGTTTCAGAAGAGACAAGCTGTTCGTCTTTAGCCTTGCCGGTTAACCGCTTGTACACACCGAACGGTTCGTATGCTTTTGCGCGAGTTACATTCACTTCCTCAGGTATATCTTTAATGAAAGTCTCATCTTTTTGTGAAAAGGTATCTTCTTCAACTGTTAAGACAACCGGGAGCCAACCGAAGTGGGGGAGGTGCTTTATTATTTTTAAAGGCCAGTGAAGTGATGCTTTCCCTGATGGAGGCCAGTAGTATGTTATAAACAGAACCTTCTTCATAATGCTTTGCCAACCTTTTCACCAACAAAACGAATTACACTTGCATCGCCTCTGTGTTTATCTCCTTCATCTAATAACACATTTTCTTCTTTTAGCAAAATCGTTTTCAAATTATGGAAATCCCTGTTTACTTCATCAAGAGAATAAAGCATAGTCATATCCTGTGGTCCACCCGAATTTTTTTTAATCTGATTTTTTGAGAATATTTCAAGAAATATTTTCCCACCAGGTTTGAGAGAATCTATCATTTTGTTATGGAAAGTAGTTTTATATTCTGCATTAAAATGAACAAAAATAATTGCAATTGCATCGTAATGATTTTTTATTGGAATGAATTTAGTTAAATCAACAAGGCTGTAATTTATTTGGACCTTATTTTTTTTTGCCAATTTTAAAGCCTTCTTCTGTGCATTTTCACTTTGATCAAATGCATCTGCTTGCCAACCAAGTTTGGCAGCGTATACAGCATTTCTCCCTTCACCTTCTCCAGGTAAAAGTAATTTCCCGGGGATAGTGATTTTATCTAACTGCTCTTTAAAAAAAATATTTGGATCTTCGCCATAGACGTAATCTTTGGATGAATATCTTTCATCCCAGAAGTTAGTTGCGTATTTAGGCATCTTTAAAGATCGTTTTCTAAATAATACTCAAATTTAGAAATAATCATCTCAAGAGAGAAACAACTCATTAAAATCATAAGTCTTTGATTAATCTTTCCTTATTTAGCTCAAGTATTAAATTGCTTACAAATAGAATAACGATTCAGGAGTTTTATTTTATATATATTTGTGAAGTAATTTTTTATTAAATAGATTTTTTTTATGAGAAATCTGGATAGATTCATAGTAGTGGGTGATAGGGTTCTTATAAAACCTCAGGAAGAATCTAGCCGAACTTCCAGTGGATTGTATCTGCCAGCAGGTGTCGCTGAGAAAGAAAGAGTTCAAAGCGGTTATGTTATGAAAGTGGGACCGGGTTATGCGATGTCCACCGAAATAGAAGATGAACCATGGAAGGAGAGCACAGGTAAAGTAAAGTATATTCCGCTTCAGGCTAAGGAAGGGGATCTCGCAATTTTTCTAAGAAAAGAGGCGGTTGAAATAGAATTCGATAAAGAAAAATTTCTAATAATTCCACAGTCAGCAATTCTGTTAATGATACGCAACGAAGACTTTTCAGTTTAAGATTTATTTTCTTAACAGTTGACTTAATTGAAACCAAACTCCCACTCAATCCTTTCTCCTTTTATTTTCTTGTCTTTAGAAACAGTTTTAGATTTGGAAATAGTAGTATCAGTAAATTTATCTTCTTCGGCATCGAGGCGAGAAGAGATCTTTAATATGGTGGGTTGTTCATCAGAATTTAAATTAAGCGTATTATCAATTTCCACTTTGTTATTTTTATTTTCAATTAGTTCGGGCTTGAATTCAGACAGCTCTTTTTCTTTAAGCGCGGGATTTATTTGCAATTCTTCTTTCTCACTCTTAACATTTTCTATCTGGGGAAATTTCGTTGGAATTATATTTTCGGGTACTGGTTCTTCCCTGGATTGAACCACTGGCTTTTTGAATGATTTTGCAGTGGTCTTTTTATAAGATTTATCCTTTTTCTTACCGTCATCGTCTAACTCATTAATCTCACTTTCAAGTATTTTTTTGTTTTCTAAATCTTCCAAAGCACTATTCACACTGCTGTATAAGGGAAATATTTTTCCTATTGAATTGAGGGTTAAAAAGATACTTGATTTGTCAGTCGGTTCAATAATTAAGAGGTTACGATTTTGCGTTTTTAATTTCTTAAAACTACTTACCAGCACTCCAAGGAATGTAGAATCCAAGTGTTCGCAATTACTCAGGTTAACAATTATATCCTTATCCGATTCAAGAATTGCCTGCGCGAGATAATCTTTGAATTCTGAAGCTTCGTTTAGAGTTGCTCTTAATAAATTAATGTTAAATACTACGGCATAATTTTCATTTAACTTTTCTATTGAATCCATCTTCCTTTTTTTCCTTTTGGTTTTTTATCTGAAATCCCAGTTAAGTTCTCAACCTGAGAATCTGGATTTGAATTTATTTTTGCAATTTTTAGGCCATTTTATCAAGACAAAATAAAAGCATTTCGAGCAAAATAGATTGATTTACGATTCCTTACTGCGCAGATTTTTCCGGTGATAATGAGTTGATTATGAATAAATATCCTTTAGTTGAAGATGCGGTTAGAGATTGGCAGAATAGAAAACAGTCAGTTGAATTTCTTGGATTATTTTACGGAGAAAAGTTTTAATACATTCATCAGTTTAATAAATCTCAAAAAACATATAATAGTACGAATAACATAAGTAATATGTTCCTAAGATTACTCTGTGAAATACAAAATAGAGTCAGTTATTAACTTCAACGGGAAACTACCATTAGAACAGCCAGCAAAATTGAAATTGCTACAACTAACTTTGTAAGACTTAGAATTCTGTTCTCTTTAGTTGTAACAAACTCAGAGTACTTTGACAGATCTACCGTGGTAGTACCTCTGTCTGTTTTTAAGTGCATCATATGTTCTCTCCTTATTTTAAAAATTATTCATACCACGATACTATTTCAAAACCACCGGTTCCCGGAAAGAAAGGTGGTGAAGCTACAAGCAATCTATCATCGTAGCGGTATCTTTTTGCATAACCCGATTTAATTCCACCACTTCCGAATGTTCCCACAGCTTTCCTTGTATGTTGTATTATTCCGCCTAATAAATTTATATTGCCACCTACTGGTCTTGTGTCATAATTCTGAGCTCCAAATCCACCCTTCTCACAATAGATTGAACCATGAATATCTATATTAGAATTATTGGCAGCGTTCTCTGTAATGTACACACTGTTCTCCGCGCATATTCCCAGGAGATCACTTGAGGTTGGATAAATTCTGGGATCTTTATCGAAGACTATGTTATCATCTAAGTATATCGTTCCTTTTCCAGCACTCATAT
>JBATIA010000059.1:0-3233 GCA_049667415.1 Ignavibacteriaceae bacterium | reverse complement strand
TTATTTTAATAATCCTTTCGGACTGGATGATCCGGCTCCTGGCGGCCAAACGAATTCGGAACCGGTTCCATACGATGCTGTCGAGCAGGTTCAGGTATCAATTGCACCCTATGATGTTCGCCAGGGTGGATTTACAGGTGCAGGTATAAACGTTGTTACAAAATCCGGCACTAATCGTTATCAAGGATCATTATACAGTTTCTTCCGGAATGAAACACTTCTTGGCAATACTGTTAGTGGTAATGATGTAATTGCTAATCCCGATCTTACATTCAATCAAAGCGGATTTTCTATAAGCGGTCCTGTTGTAGAGGATAAATTATTTTTCTTTCTGAACGGTGAGATTGAAAGGAGAGAAGATCCCGGGACAAACTTCATTGCAAACACAGGTGGTGGTGTGGATTTTGGTGAATCGAGGGTTAGTGCAGATGTGATGAATCAAATCAAAACCCGGATGATGGAGGTATATGGATATGACCCGGGTGCTTACGATGGTTTCGTTCATAATACAGAAAATGAAAAAATTCTTGTAAAGCTGGACTGGAATATCAACGAGAGTAATAATTTTTCATTCAGATATAACCGTTTGGATGCAAGAAGAGATTTGCCACCTCATCCCTTTGTTCTTAGCCAGGGTGGTCGTGGCCCAAACGAAACCAGTCTACCCTTCCAAAATTCAGGATACAAAATAAACAACAGATTAAATTCATTTGCTCTGGAATTAAATTCCAGATCAGAAAGTTTTGCTAACAGATTCTTTGCAAGCTTCAACCGGTTTAGAGATAACAGAGACCCGTTTAGCGAACCGTTTCCAACTATTCAAATAAATGAAAATGGTGTTAATTATACTACCATAGGGCATGAACCTTTCTCAATCCATAATATTTTGGATCAGGATGTTTGGCAGGTAACTAACAACTTTAGTTACTTCCTTGGTAATCATGTTGTTACTGCGGGTGGAACTTTTGAATATTTTAAGTTTTTTAATGCATTCAATATTTTCCGCTATGGTTTGTTTATGGTGCCATATCAATTCGGCGGAACGACCTTTGGATCTCTGGATGAGTTCTTCCAATCTACTGATCCAAACAATCCAAACTTTATTGATTTCAGAAGCGCATTTGTAAATCCTGTTGCTTCATCTCCATTCAAAGGTGAAAACATAGAGGTGGGGCAGTTATCTTTTTATGTTCAGGATGAATTTCTTGTTTCTCCTGTATTTAATTTAACTGGCGGGGTAAGAGTAGATCTTCCGATGTACTTCACAGATCCTGTAGACAATCCTTTCTCAAGAGCTTTAGAATTGCTCGATGAAAATGGTCAATCCGAAAAAATTGATCAGAGTAAACTTCCCGGTACCCAGGCATTATTCTCACCAAGAATCGGATTCAACTGGGATGTTACCGGAAACCGGACAACACAATTACGTGGTGGCACAGGAATATTTACAGGACGGCTTCCATTTGTTTGGGTAGGAAATGTAATATCAAATCCGGGTCCTAATCCAAATCTTTACCCAAATGCTGATCCGGTTACCTCGAAAGATGATGCTGTCTTACAGCAATCATTTGATCTTAACGGCATGGTAGAAGATTTCAAATGGCCGCAGGTCTGGAATTCTAACATCGCAGTGGATCATGAATTGCCATTTGGATTAATTGGAACATTAGAATTTATTTACGGGAAAGATATTAATTCAATTTATGTAAGAAATGCTAATTTAGGCGCACCTGTCAGATACCTTGCAGATGGCAGACCCTATTATACCGATGCCACAGGAAACAACCGTCTCAATACTTTTGTACCTGTAGACGGGGATACAATTCCTTTCTTTGGTGGTGTCTACGTTATTGATAACTCCGATGAGGGATATCATTATAGTGGAACATTCCAACTGCGAAAAGAATTTGACTTCGGACTTCGTACTGGCCTGTCTTATACGTATTTAGAAGCCAAGAGTTTGCTTAAGTCAACAGAAATTGCGAGTGTGCTGTATGCTGAGAATCCGGTACAAGGAGATCCGAACAAACCGGAATTAAGTTACTCGGAATTTGGTACGCGTCATCGAATAACCGGTAATGCTACTTACACACACGTATGGTCTGACAACTTTCAAAGCCACTTTGGACTATTCTTTGAAATTGCAGAAGGAAACAGATTCGCCGGAGCTGGTGGGAACAGGTATTCATTTGTGTATTCTGGTGATGTAAATGGTGATGGACAAGCTGGAAATGATTTGATATACATTCCAGAAAATCAAAGCGATATCACTTTGGTTCCTTACGTAGATGAAAATGGTATTACTATATCTGCTGATGATCAATGGGCCGCACTGAATGCTTTTATTGAACAGGATGATTACCTGAAAGAGCACAGAGGTGAAATTGCTGAGAGATTCGGTGCAGTTAATCCCTGGTGGTGGAATATTGATTTCAGGTTTTTACAGGATTTTGCATTCTTTGCTGGCGGAATGAGACATACATTTCAGCTTAGTGTGGATATTTTGAATGTGCCAAATCTAATAAGCGGCGGCGAATGGGGTGTAAGAAAAATTGCAAATTCTGCAGCTACCTCACCCTTAGAGTTAGCTGGTTTCGATGCAGGCGGCGAGCCAACATTTAACTATAAACGTACTACTACTACAACATACGTTGACGATCCGGGTATAAATTCTCGCTGGCAAATGCAGGTAGGGATAAGGTATTTTTTCCAATAAAGGCTTGCTGATTTAACCCCCGTTTAAGACGGGGGTTTTTTTGTGCAAAGAAATACATATTAATTTTAGCAAAAGGAAAAATTTCAAATATCCTCAATTGCAGCAACTTAAAACCTTAAGGTATAGATAATGAATAAGCAAGAACGAATGTTCAGCGCCGCCTACAATGCCATGCTTGAAGTCTATGAAGTTTCAACAAAGGATAAGCTGCTAATCTTAACAGACGTACACAGCAAAACAATAGCAAATGCTTTTAGAGACGCCTCAGCAAAAATTGGTTGCGAAGAAGAAACATATGAAATTGATGAAAGCAAGCGACCACTGAAAGAAATTCCGGGAAAACTATTAATAAAGTTGCCCGGTAAGAATGTGGTATTAAATATCATTAAAGCCTTCCCTGAAGAAATTTCCTTCCGGATTAAATGGATATTTAAAGTAGAAGAGGGGAGAAATAGAAAACTAGGACATATGCCCGGCATTACTGAAGACATGATGCTGAGGTCTGTAAATGTAGATT
>JBATIA010000058.1:0-5513 GCA_049667415.1 Ignavibacteriaceae bacterium | reverse complement strand
AAATTGGAGTAGTAAACCAAACTACTATGCTTGCTTCCGAAACACAGGAAATAGCTGAAATGCTTAAAGACGCATTAATAAAAAAGTTCGGAATCGAAAATATGGATAAACACTTTGCAGATACGCGCGATACTCTTTGCTACGCCACAAACGATAACCAGGATGCAACCTACGGCTTGCTGGAAGTCTCTGCGGATTTTGCAATTGTTGTAGGAGGGTATAACAGTTCAAATACGGGTCATATAGTTAAACTTTGTGAGGAAGAAATAAAAACCTTTTTTATTGATTCTGCGGATAGAATAATTTCAAACGATGAAATAAGCCATTACAAGCTTGAAAAACAAACTTCGGTAATATCAAAGGATTTTCTTACATCTAAGTATCCTGTTGAAATCCTATTAACAAGTGGTGCTTCCTGTCCGGATGCAATTGTTGAAGCTGTTATCAGGAAGATAGTTTCATTCTATGCTGATGCTAAAGACTTTGAAGTTGTGGTAAGTGGGGTTATAGAAGCGATTTAATTGTCTAGCTGATTATCCTTTCATTTCTATCCTTTGCTTCTGAAATTTCTTTCAATAATTTTTTAAATAATTCTTTAACCGTAAGAATTTCTTTTACTAATCCTGAACTTTGACCCGCTTCAAGTTCACCTTCATTTTCATCACCTTCAAAAATACCGAGTCGTTCCCTCTTACTTCCAAGTAATTCTTTCAACTTGATTTCATTCCAGCCATCCTTTTCAGCAGTAATGACACGATACGCGAAATCATTTTTTATCATTCTCACCAGACCAATTTTTTTGAATGCAAGTACAGTTCCATCATCTTTGGCTTCGACAACTTTTTGTTTATAGTTTTGATGAGCAGAAGATTCAACTGTTGCTGCAAACCTTGTCCCAATTTGAACACCTTCCGCACCTAAAGACAGAGCGGCTAAAACACCTCTTCCATCGGCTATTCCTCCCGCTGCAATCACAGGAATTTTTACAGCATCAACAAGTTGAGGAATTAGAGAAACTGTTGTTGTTTCGTTGGCTCCATTGTGTCCACCTGCTTCAACACCTTCTCCAACAATCGCATCGCATCCTACTTCTTCAGCTTTTAATGCGTGTTTAACTGATGGAATTACGTGAGCAACTTTTATATCATTCTCTTTGAATAACTTAATAAATTTTCCTGGGTGACCAGCCGAGGAGAATACTATTTTTATTCCTTCTTCAATTGTTACTTTAACTAAGTCTTCCGCATCACGCCTGAGCAGAGGAATGTTTACTCCAAATGGTTTGTTGGTTGCCGATTTACATTTTTGTATGTGTTCTCTCAAAAGATCTGGTTTCATCGAGCCTGAACCGATTAATCCCAGCCCGCCTTCATTAGACACTGCAGATGCAAGCTTCCACCCCGAAACCCAAACCATCCCGGCCTGGATAATTGGATATTGAATGTTAAAAAGTTCGGTGATCCTGGTTTTAATTTTCATTATTAGCTTTTAATAAATTTTAAAAGAATAAATTCAACATTTAAAATTTACATAAAGCTGATGTGAATTAATATAAAAGTTTCAGTTATGCCCAGAATTCAATATTACTTATTAGCATAATTTTTGTAATTGTTGACTAATATTTTTCTAATCGGACAACTGAAAGAGAAAATAATGAAGATAAATGTTCAATTAAATAGTAAGGATTTTAAACTATATAATGCCGCTGCAATTAAGTTCTGGTCAAAGAAGAAAAAAAGAAAATTTAACCTGGTTGATGCAGTTCTATATGTTGGATTATTTTTTATTCTCTTATTCTACGCTTTAGGAAGTTGTTTGAACATAAACTGGTTTCATTTCCTTATCGGCATTCTTGTAGGTATAATTTTATTATTGATGCTCTTAAATGAACAGAAGAAAATTCTGGAACCAAAGGAAAACGGAATGGTGTATGGTCCGACTGCTTATGAATTCACTGATAAAGGAATTAAGGTTGAAAAGATCAATAGTGAGTCATTTACAAAATGGGAAGCAGTGGAAAAAGTTTTTAATACCAATGAATATTTTTACATTTTTTTAGATCATAATCTGGCATATATAATTCCTAAAAGGTATCTTCTACCCTCTGAAAAATTGAATGAATTTGTTGCGTTGATAAATCAATTTATCCCTGGAAAAATATTGACTAAATGATCTGGTTTTGGTATTAATCATAAGTAATTTGCTTGTTATTAAAACCCCCTTTCCCTAAGTTTGTAAGCCTTTTTTCAATATGCAGCTATTTAAACATTTCTAATTAATAAGGTTAAATCAAAATGTCATTTTTCTTTACGTCAGAATCAGTTTCTGAAGGTCATCCGGATAAAGTTTGTGATGCAATTTCAGATGGTGTGCTTGATGCTATCTTAGCAAAAGATCCTAATGCAAGAGTTGCTTGTGAAACTTTCGTGACCACAGGATTAGTTCTTATTGGCGGTGAAATAACTACAGAGGCTTACATTGAGGTTCCCGATGTTGTTAGAGCAACGGTAAAAAAAATCGGTTACACAAGTGCTGAGTATAAATTCGATTCAGAATCCTGCTCGGTGTTGAATGCAATTCATTCTCAATCACCCGATATTGCGATGGGTGTTGACAAAGGTGGTGCAGGCGACCAGGGAATGATGTTCGGTTATGCTTGCGATCAAACTCCTGAACTTATGCCAATGCCAATTATGTATGCTCATAAGCTGGTTAAAAAATTAGCCGATATCAGAAAAGGTTATAATGGAGTTATGCCTTACTTGAGACCTGACGCAAAATCTCAGGTAACCGTAGAATATGATGATAATAAAAATCCTGTTAGAGTCGATGCAATCGTCGTCTCTACTCAGCATGACGGAGATGCCAGCCAGAACAAAATAAAAGAGGATGTAATTGAACAGGTAATAAAACAAGTCGTTCCATCTGAATTTTTTGATAATAAAACAAAAGTTTTTGTTAATCCAACCGGAAGATTTGAAATAGGTGGTCCTCATGGAGACAGTGGATTGACCGGCAGAAAAATTATCGTTGATACATATGGCGGTTGGGCGCCTCACGGTGGTGGTGCTTTTTCAGGAAAGGATCCTTCAAAAGTTGATCGTTCTGCCGCTTATGCCGCAAGACATATTGCAAAGAATATTGTTGCTGCGAAACTTGCCAAAGAATGTCTTGTTCAAGTTGCTTATGCTATTGGAATAGCAGAACCTGTTTCAATTTATGTGGATACTAAAGGAACCGGTGTAATTCCTGATTCAGAGATTTCAAAGATGATTACAAAAGAAGTTGACTTGACTCCCAAAGGAATTATTGAGAGATTAAAGCTGAGAAGACCAATCTATCAGAAAACTGCTGCTTATGGTCATTTTGGCAGAACAGAAAATGAATTTTCCTGGGAACAATTAGACCTAGTAAATTTGTTTAAGAAATAAGTGTAATAATTAACAATTAGATAAAGGTAAAAAATGAGCGATATCGCAATAAATAATGATGTGAAGATTCTTCCCTATAAAGTGAAGGATATTTCACTGGCTGCATGGGGAAGAAAAGAAATGAAGCTTGCCGAAGCTGAAATGCCCGGCTTGATGGCTATCAGGGAAAAGTATAAAAAAGAACAACCGCTTAAAGGTGCGCGGATTGCCGGTTGTCTTCACATGACAATACAGACTGCTGTGCTGATTGAAACTTTAAAAGATCTTGGTGCTGAAGTTCAATGGTCATCTTGTAATATTTTTTCTACGCAGGATCATGCTGCTGCAGCAATTGCCAAAGCTGGAATTCCTGTCTTTGCATGGAAGGGCGAAACGTTAGAAGAGTATGATTGGTGTATCGAACAAACTCTATTCTTTGGTAAAGACAGAAAACCATTGAATATGATTCTTGATGATGGCGGTGATTTAACAAATATCGTTCTCGATAAATATCCAGAGTTGATAAAAGAGATTAAAGGAATTTCCGAAGAGACTACAACAGGCGTTCATCGTTTGTATGAAAGAGAGAAAAAAGGAACACTTCCTGTTCCCGCATTCAATGTAAATGACTCGGTTACAAAATCAAAGTTCGATAATAAGTACGGCTGCCGTGAATCGTTAGTTGATGCATTAAGAAGAGCAACTGATTTGATGATGGCAGGAAAAGTAGCAGTCGTTGCAGGTTACGGTGATGTTGGAAAAGGTTCAGCTCAATCATTGAGAGGTGCCGGTGTGAGAGTTATAGTTACAGAAATAGATCCGATTTGTGCACTTCAGGCAGCAATGGACGGTTACGAAGTTCAGAAAATGGAAAAAGCTGCACCAAGAGCTGATATAATTGTATCAGCAACAGGTAATTACAATGTTGTTGATGAAAAGATTTTCAGATTGTTGAAAGATAAAACTGTTGTTTGCAACATCGGTCATTTTGATAACGAAATTGATATGGCATGGTTGAATAAGAATTATGGTGATACCAAGGACAACATAAAGCCGCAGGTTGATAAATATACAATTGACGGAAAAGATGTAATCGTTCTTGCCGAAGGAAGACTGGTTAACCTTGGATGTGCAATGGGTCATCCTTCTTACGTTATGTCAAATTCATTTTCAAACCAGGTTCTTGCACAGATTGAACTCTGGAACCGTCACGACAAATATGAAAATAAAGTTTATACTCTGCCAAAGCATCTTGATGAAATGGTTGCACAGCTTCATCTTGCAAAAGTTGGAGCTGAGCTCGATGTGCTAAGGCCAGAACAGGCTAAATATATCGATGTGCCGATTGAAGGTCCTTATAAACCTGATTACTACAGGTATTAAGAAATTAACCTTCTATATTTATGCCGCTTAAATTCTTAAGCGGCATTTTAGTTTTAAATAAACTGTAAATATCAGTTGTTACTTTCTGCTAAAATTGATAAGTATAATCGGTTCAAATTTACATTTATAAAGTACTCTAAATTTTTTTAGAATCTGAAATAGAAAAGCTATGTTAAGCAGTATAAAAATAACCCTTGATATCTGGTCTATATTATTACTTTTTTCGGGTCTGCTTGGTGCTTTTCTTACTTTAATATTTCTTACGCATCGAAGAGGGAATAAGCTTGCAAATTTTTTACTTAGTATTCTTCAAATCATAATTGTTTTATTAATTTCGGAATACCTGTTATTCAACACCGGAATATATACTTCACTCCATATTCCGATTTTTCTTTTCACACCCTTAATATTCTTGATAGGTCCTGTCTATTATATGTACTCATTAGTACTGATTGGTAAAAAACGAAAACTCGTTCTAAAAGATTCGTTGCATTTGATTCCTTTTCTCCTATGCTTCATTAATTATTTAGATTACTATATAACCCTAATCTCATTTTACCTGGGAAACAGAGCCGGTGAGTTTGATTTTATACTGGGTCTCAACGGATATCATTATATGGCTCTGGAGATATTGCAGACCGGAATCTATGTATTTTTAGTTTTTTACCTCCTGAAGCAAACTGAGAGCCGTTTGAGGAACCATCGTTCGGGAATTGAATT
>JBATIA010000057.1:0-2266 GCA_049667415.1 Ignavibacteriaceae bacterium | reverse complement strand
ATTTATCAAATTATCTTCAGCAAGCAGTATGTTGAATTTTTCCCTCTTCCTCCTGAATCCGTTGCCATTAAAATCTTGAGCACTTATCAGAAACTGATTTTCGAAAGCTTCTTTTTCTGTAACACGTGCATCAGATATATCAGCTTCGGTCTGTGCCTTACATTTTATCATAAAGCTGAAGGAACTACCCTCTCCTTCGTTGCTGATAACGCTTATATTTCCTCCAAGAAGTTCAGCATATTCTTTGCATATAACCAATCCTAATCCGGATCCACGCGCAAAGTTTTCATAAAAATTGCCTAGTTGCGAGTAAGGTTTAAATAAATCACTCAACTTGGATTCCGGAATGCCAACTCCGGTATCTTTGATCGATATATGTAATTCAATACCACTATCAGAGGTCTTTTGAGTTTTAGTTATTATTTTAATTTCGCCATCGGATGTAAATTTAACAGCATTATTTAAGAGATTAACAAGTATTTGACGAAGTTTTATCATATCGCCAACTAACATTGTTTCTGTCGTTTCCGGTACATCTTTAACTATTCTGATATTTTTCTCATTTGCCTTTACAGAAACAACAGAAATTGACTGATCAATTATGTTTATTAAATTAAAACGTGCATTTTCAATTTTAACTTTTCCAGCTTCAATTTTTGTAAGATCAAGAATAGAATTTATAATATCTAAGAGCGATTCTGCCGATAAGCGCGCATTCGAGGAGAATTGTTTTAATTCTGTATCATTTGAATAAGCCCCTGCTTCGATGAGAGTGAGAAATCCGAGAATTCCATTCATCGGAGTTCGAATTTCATGGCTTAAATTAGCCAGGAATTTGCTCTTTGTTCCGCTGATTCTCATTGCTTCCTGGGCTAATTTTTCAGTCTTCTCCTTTTCTTTTTTAAGCATGTTTTCAACTTGTTGTCTTTCCTCTTCTGCTTTCACTTGATCAGTTATATCATAAATATTTCCTTCAAGGTATATATTGCCGTCTTCACTCTTTACAAGTCTGTCATTAAGTCTTACAAATGCAAATGAACCATCTTTTCTTTTTAATTTAATTCTGTAATTCTCTACTTTACCATTTTTCTTTAGTTCATTAAGTAACTTTATTCTATCCTCCTCATTAGCGTACAGATCTTTAATCTTTACTCTCATCAAATCAGTTTCATCTTTATAACCGAGTATTAAAGCCAGTGATTTGTTGATGGTCATCCACTCGCCATCCATCGTTGATTGAAATATTCCTTCAAGAGAGTTATCAATTATGGATCTGTATTTTTGTTCTGATTGTTCTATTCGAAGATTTCTCTCTGCTAAAAAAATTCGCATTCTGAAATTAATAGCACACGCTATTATTGAAACCACACTGAGAAACAAAACAAAAATAACCGACTCTTTCATATTTGGAAGAAAGTAAATACTGTGTTTGTTGAACAGTATCGATGCTGCGAAAACAAGGTTATAGTAAATTGCTACTATAATCTGATGTTTAATTTCCCAACTTAAAAAAAGTGCGGAAGAAAAAATTATCAAACCAACAATACTTGAATTAACAAGAATTGTTGATGGGATAATATAAATCATCAAACCGGAAGAAATTATTATTGTTAGTAGAAGTAAATGAAGTAGCCATATCGAACGCTTAAGAGAAATCTTTCCGCTCAATGTTGTTAAAATAATAAATGCAATAAGAGTTGATACCAAGCGGATTAAATAAATTTCTATAGAATTTTCCGGATAGTATTTTACTTCAAAAACCATTGCAAACAAACCGAACAGAGCAACAAGCAAGGACATAATTCTCAATGGAACATATAACAAACGTTCCAGCTGTTTTTTTACATCCTTGTATTTTTCACCTGATAGAGGGAACTTACTTTTAAATATAAATTCAATAATTGATGAGCTGAGGCTTGGGTTGATGTCGTCTCCTTTGCTTATATTTCCTACGTTAGAGATTTCCATAAAAAATTTAGTCTAAACGCTTTTTTTTATTACATTTGCATCAGAATATTACTTCACATTTAGTGCCACCATGGAATTTTTATATTCTTTTGATTTAGCAATTTTTTACATATTCAATCATACCATTTCTACCGGATTTCTCGATAGGTTTTTTTCCATAATTACGGATGTTAATAAATGGTATATAGCCTATTTGATACTATTAGGAATTGCATTCTTTAAAGGTGGAATGAGAGGAAAAATAGCAGTACTCAGCTTGATAATATTAATAACAGTAACAGATCAGACTGGCTACCGG
>JBATIA010000056.1:0-3341 GCA_049667415.1 Ignavibacteriaceae bacterium | reverse complement strand
GAGTAAGACTAAAAATAAAAGATAGCTTTTGGCTTTCTTTTCTCTCTTTGTTTTTTATGTTATTGAATTTGTCTGTTTTCTTTATTGCTATATAAATACCGTTGTTCGAAATTGTAATAACAGATTTTTTTCACAAATACTAGGAATAATAAAATGGAATGGATAAAAATTGCTATTCAAATAATTATAGCAGCTTCAATATTTAATGTTTGGATTTTGCGCTTTGGAAAGCCAACTACATGGCGTGGGGGCAATGCGAAAAGCATGAAAGAAGAATTTGAAGCTTACGGGTTGCCGCTTTGGTTTATGAAGTTAATAGGTTTTCTGAAATTAACACTTGCTACACTATTAGTGGTCGGAATTTTTGTGCCTGTATTAATAAAGCCCGCTGCAATTGGCATGGCAGTTTTAATGTTAGGAGCGATCACTATGCATATTAAAGTAAAGGATACTCTTATAAAATCATTTCCGGCATTTAGTTTTTTAGTCCTCTCTTTGATTTTGATATTTGTCTAAAAATCGGCTCTGATTAAATAGAAACGGGTTAAAAAATATATTTAGTTTGGGTTTGATCACAAGGTAATTAGCCAGAAGAGAAAAAACGGAATTTTTATACCTATAGAATTGTTCTAAAGATAGAATTAGTATGAAATCTTTAAAAAGCATTTACAGAATTAAACTATAAATAAGGATTAACAAAATGGAAAATTTAAATTCAATCGGGCTTGATGTTAAAAAGTCGGCAGAATTAGCTGCTAAATTAAATACTCTTCTTGCAAACTATTCTATCTTTTATCAAAACACACGAGGTTATCATTGGAATATTAAGGGCGAAAAATTCTTTGAACTTCATTTAAAATTTGAAGAATTATATAATGATTTGTTTATTAAAATTGATGAGGTCGCTGAAAGAATTTTAACTTTAGGATTCTCACCAAGACATAGATACTCCGACTACAAAAAAGAATCCAAAATTACCGAGAGTTCCGAAGTTGCAGATGGAGTTAAGGCAGTTAAAGAAATAATTGAATCATTTAAAATTATTATTATGATTCAACGAGATCTTCTGAATCTATCAGCTGAAGCAGACGATGAAGGAACCAATGCTCTGATGAGTGATTATATTCGTGCACAGGAGAAACTTGTTTGGATGTATTCTGCTTTCGTTAATAAATAATTAAATAATGAGACTAAAAAATAAAATTGCTTTTCTTTTTGTATTATTTATTTGCATTGAATCAAGTTTTGGGCAAGAAACTGATTCTATTGAGATTAAAATCGATGGCTATGTGAATTCTTATTTAGAAATGAATGCATGGAGTGGAGTAATATCAATATATAGTAACAAGAATCAGGTTTTCCAAAAAGCTTACGGTTTAGCGGATAGAGAGTGGCAAATACTAAATACTGTAGATACAAGATTTAGAATTGCTTCTATTTCTAAGGTATTTACAGAGGTTGCAATATTAAAACTGGTAGAAGATGGAAAGATAAGTCTTGATGAGAAGCTTTCTGATTTTATTTTAGATTTCCCAAGGGGAAATGAAATAACTATTAAACAACTATTAACTCATCGATCAGGAATTCCTCATTTAAACAGCTTTCCAAACTATAATGAACTAATTAAACAACCCTATGATATAAACGAATTAATAGATTTATTTAAATTTAAACTACTGGATTTTGAACCAGGTGAACGCTATAGATATAGCAACTCTGGTTATGTGCTGCTGGTATATATAATTGAAAAGGTAACGGGCAAAACTTATGAGCAATTTCTTCAGCAGGAGATATTTGATAAGGTCGGCCTTAAGAACACTGGTGTTGATAACAATCAAAAAATTCTAGAAAAAAGAGCCAATGGTTATATGTTTGATAATAGAGGGCATCTTGTAAATGCTGATTATGTTGATATGAGTATTAAAGTAGGCGGAGGTTCTCTGTATTCAACGGCAAATGATTTGCATATATTTATCAATAATCTTTTTCAAAATAAATTATTAACCACAACATTACCAGAACTTCCTAACTTTAACGAATTAAATGGTAAAAAAGTCTTCAGTGCGAATGGAAGGGTTCAGGGTTTTTGTCATCAGATAACTCATTTTATTGACGAAGATTTTACAATAATAATATTAGGAAATCACTATTCTAATATTGCATTACCTATCTCTGAAGATGTTTATAAGATTTACAAAAATGAAGATTATAAAACACCTAAAAATTACTTATTCCAAAGAGTTGAAGTTCCAATTGATAAACTAAAAGAGTATGAAGGATCTTATGATTTTGGATTTGGCCCAATTGGCGTAGTTAAAGTAATTGAAAATGAATTGTATTACAGTCTGCCAGGCAAAAATAGTTTTGATAATTTAATACCTTTGGGAAACGATATTTTTTTCTACATTCAAAATTGGGTCTTGTTAAAATTTAGAAAAAACGAGAATGATAATTATCAATATTTGGATTGGATAATGGGCGATAACGTTTATCCAGCTGAAAAAATTAGAAGTAATTAAACAAAGCAAATCATATACTATTAATAACAATAATCTAAATCTTTATGAAAACAGCACTTTTAATTTTAATATCTCTGACCTTTAATTTTACATCCGCTCAATCAGAAACAAAAGACTTAAGACCAACTGAAATAAAAGGAATCTGGACAATTGACTTAAAACCAACACCAGATGCAGAAAGTTATTTGAAAGAATTTTCTATAGAAAACATTGAAGGTAAAACGTTTTCTGGAAAATTTTATGAAACAGATTTTGAAAATGGTCAGTTAAATTTAGATTGGGGCAAAATATATTTTGCATTTACTACTTCAGATGGAAACAACTCATATTTTCAATCCGGGTACTTTGAGGGAGATAAAGTTTTTGGTATTTCTTATTCACCAGAGCGAAAATTTACACTTCCCTGGGCAGGCGAAAAGAAAAATAAATAGTTAATCATTAAAGAAAGTAATTTATGTTGCAAAAACTAAAACAGATTTCCAAGATCATCATAACCCCTGTCAATATTAATGGCTGGCCATCAAACATATTAATTGCAATTCCAAGAATTATTGGCGGTTTGCTACTTACAATTGACTTTGGCGCCAGTAAATTTGGAATGCCCTGGACTGATTCAGAACAAAATCTTTCTTTATTTCAGGTAGCACCATGGTTTCCCAAAGATGTAGCAGAGTTTGGTGTGCCCTTTAGTCTTGCGCCTGTATTTTTTGCCTGGATGGCTGCGGCGAGCGAGGCTATTGGAGGATTGCTATTAGTTTTTGGATTTAAAACTCGTGTTGCATCTTTTTTAATTGGTTGTACAATGTTAGTTGTAATATTATT
>JBATIA010000055.1:0-4554 GCA_049667415.1 Ignavibacteriaceae bacterium | reverse complement strand
ACTTCAAACTTATAACAGAATTCCTCAGGAAATATCGCATGGTGAAGGTGTCTACCTCATTTCAAAAGATGGGAAGAATTACCTGGATTTTTTTTCTGGTCTGGCTGTTAATGCACTTGGGTATGGTAATACTAAAATAATTAGCTCAATTGAAGAACAAATTAAAAAATACATCCATCTTTCCAACTACTACATAAATGAACCTCAAATAGAACTAGCGGAAAGATTAGTAAAATATTCCGGTTTATCAAAAGTATTTTTCGCTAACAGCGGAACGGAAGCTATTGAAGCCTCTTTGAAACTAATTAGGAAACAATTCGGTCCTGATAAAAAAATAATTACTTTCTCAAATGCCTTTCACGGTAGGACATACGGTTCTTTAAGTTTGAGTGGAAAGGAAAAGTATAAAAAACAATTCGCACCATTCCTTGATAATATTATCCAATTAGAGTTTAATAACATTAAGCAGCTTGAAAGTAACATAAGCAAAGATACAGCAGCAGTCTATATAGAATTTATACAAGGGGAAGGTGGAATAAGAATCACATCCAGCAAGTTTGCTAAAAAACTAGAAGATTTAAAGAAAAAATATGGTTTTATAATAGTCGCAGATGAGGTTCAATCCGGAATAGGACGTACGGGTAAACCATTTGCTTTTAATCACTTTAAAGTTAAACCTGATTTGGTAATTTCAGCAAAGGCAATAGGTGGAGGACTACCTCTAGGTGCACTAATAACTAATAAAAAATATTCAAGTGTTTTTCAAACGGGTGACCATGGCAGCACATTTGGTGGTAATCCCGTTGCGTGTGCCGCCGGGTTAGTTGTTATCAAAGAAGTCTTTGAAAATGGATTGATGGATAGTGTTGAAAAACTTGGTAATTATTTCATATCAAATTTAGATCAGATTAAATTTAAGTTTCCGGACAAAATTAAAGAAGTAAGAGGACTAGGCTTTATGCTGGGAGTAGAATTGAAGTTTCCCTGCAATAAAATTGTTAATGAATTTCGAGAAAAGGGAATTCTGGTAAATTGTACCAGTGAAAGTGTGATAAGAATTCTTCCTCCCTTAATTGCCACCAAAAAAGATATAGATCATTTTTTAACTGTGTTTGAAGAGCTATTAAATAAAACAAAGTAATGAGTTCAGAATTAAAAACAGATGTGCTGATAATAGGAAGCGGAATAGCTGGTCTTTTTGCTGCCTTTAAAGTCTCAAAGTATGCTGATGTTATACTTGTTACAAAAAAGGATAAGAATGAATCAAACACCAACTATGCCCAGGGTGGTATCGCTTCTGTTATATCAAAGTTTGATTCTTTTGAACGCCATATTGGCGATACTTTAATTGCTGGAGCAGGGCTTTGCAATGAATCGATGGTTAAAATAATGGTAGAGGAGGGACCCGAACGAGTAAAAGATCTAATCAATCTGGGTACTCATTTTACACAAAAGAATGGTAAGTATGATCTGGCATTAGAGGGTGGCCATTCAATTCCTCGAATTCTACACTCAAAGGACTTGACTGGTAAAGAAATAGAAAATGCTCTTATTGAAAAGGTTAACTCAATAAGTAATATAGAGGTTATAGAGAATTACATAGCAATTGACCTAGTAACAGAACACAATGTCAAGCAACTAAAATCATCATCCTTAGAAAATAGAAATTGTTGGGGTTCCTATGTACTTGATATCAATTCAGGTAAGGTAAAAAAGATATCGGCTAAGGCCACAATATTAGCAACAGGTGGATTAGGTCAGGTATACCAGCACACAACAAACCCTCGAATAGCAACCGGTGATGGAATTGCAATGGCATATCGAGCCGGAGCAAGATTAGCGAATATGGAGTTTATCCAATTTCATCCAACCGCTCTTTTTAATAAATCTAAAAAATCATTAGATGAACGATCATTCCTAATCAGTGAAGCAGTTAGAGGTTTCGGTGGTAAACTTCTTACGAAAGATAATAGGGAGTTTATGAGTAATTATGATGAAAGAAAGGAATTGGCACCGCGAGATATTGTTGCGCGTGGTATTGATTCCGAACTAAAAAAGAGTGGGGATGAATATGTATTGCTAGATATTTCGCATAAAGACTCCGGTGAAATTAAAGACCATTTCCCAAATATTTACGATCATTGTTACAAACTTGGCTTAGATATAACAATAGAGCCAATTCCTGTAGTTCCTGCAGCTCATTATTCCTGCGGCGGAATAATGGTCGACGAATATTCACGAACGTCTTTAAGAGGATTATATGCTTGCGGTGAGGTATCAATGACAGGTGTTCACGGTGCAAACCGTTTAGCCAGCAATTCTCTGCTCGAGGCGGTTGTATTTGCAGACAGAGCAGCTTCTGATTTATCAAAATTTATAATAGAAAAAAGTGTGAATTTTCCTGATATTCCAGATTGGGATGATTCCGGCACATTGAGTGTTGATGAAAAAATTTTAATAACACATAATTTCAAGGAAGTTAAAACAACTATGTGGGATTATGTCAGTATCGTTCGCAGCAACCAAAGATTAGAAAGAGCTGCAAAAAGAATTCATATAATCTTCGAGGAAGTCGAAGAATTTTATAAGCGGACAAAAGTATTTTCAGATCTTCTTGAGCTAAGAAATTTAATTGCATGTGCTCATGTTATTATAAAGTCGGCAATTCGCAGGAAAGAAAGTAGGGGATTACACTACACACTTGATTATTCTGGAATTTCTGATAAAGCTGAAAATAATATTATTCAAAATATTAATATTTAAAGTAATAAATCAAGATTTTTTACAACAGCTCCATACCTAATTCCCCTCGAACTAATATTTAATTTGTCTATCTTAAAAAAGTTCATAATCTCTGAGAGGATTATTGCACCAGCTAAAATTATATCTTCCCGTCCTTTCATTACAGGTCCGTATTTGTCAAGTATTTCATTAGCTGTTAATTGATTTAATTCATCTATAAGTCTTTCGATTTCATCGCAGTTCAGGGTGCTTTTTTCAACCTTATCTTCATCAAATTCTTTTAAACCCAGTTTCATACATGCTAATGTTGTAGCTGTTCCAGCAATTGCCAAGATTGTATTTGGAATTTTATGTTCGTTTAAATCTTTAAGGAGATTTTTTACCTCAGTAATTAAACTTTCAATTCCTGATTTTAAAGGAGGGGAATGCTTAAGAAATTGTTCTGTTGCACTTACAGAACCTATTGGTAAACTAGTTTTAAAGATAATATTTGATCCGTTCCCAAAAATAAGTTCAGTACTTCCACCTCCTATATCAATAACCAATGAACTTGACGTTTTATCTAAATCCGACGTGGCGCCAAGGTATGCATATTCAGCTTCCACATCGCCAGGAATTACCTCAAGTTTATAATTTAACATCCTCTTCAATTCTTTGGAAATTTCAGGAGTATTTCTTGCTAGCCTCAAAGCATTGGTTCCGGTAACTATAACTTTTTCGCAATTATATTTTTTTATTATAATTTCATATTCTTTCAGTACATCAAAAAGAAGCTTCACACGGTCTGCGCTAATTATACCAGTTTTTTTTACTCCCTGCCCAATTCTCGGCATGCGGTATTCATTTCGCAAGGGTATCAATCTTCTTGATTCCACGTTTACTTCCGCAATAAGAAGTAAAGCTGTATTAGTTCCTATATCTATTGAAGCAACAATCATAATTTTTCTTTAATTTTAAATTAACTATTGGATATTTAAATGAAAAAGATTAATAAATTATCATCTGTTTTTGGTTATTTAGCTTTAACATCCGGAAGTATTTGGTTTGGAGCATACATCGCCAGATTAGTTGCAACATACCAAATGTATGAAGAAACCGAACCAGTTTTTAAAACCTTTATTAATAGTACAAATCTCCCGGCAATTGTTGAAATATTAGCGCCATTAATTTATTTAACTTTCATAACATATCTAATAATGATAGTATGCTTTACGTTATTTCTTTTTGCTTCACACCTTAAGTTAAAAGAAAATGGCTGGTTATTTATTATTGCAGCTATTATTTATCTTACTTTGCCATTTGAAACTTTTCTTTTAGTTGATGATTATAAACTAATAGTTTTCTTTTTAAATGAACAATTTAGTTCTGAAATGATAGTTGATTTGATAACTGATAGATTATATAGACTTAGCAGTTTTCCTATAATACAGATATTAAGTTATTTTTCTATACCGTATTTGTTAATTTTCAGACCATTAGTCCTAAAAATAAAAGATGAAAATTAAAGAAAAGGAATTTGAAGAAATCCTTCAGGAACTCAAGTCAGTAGCTGATCAGCTGGGTGCCAGTGTTAGATTTGAAAAGGGGGATTTTAAAGGAGGCTATTGCATAATTCATGATAAAAAAGTAATCGTTATAAATAAATTGACCAGTCTGCAGAAAAAAGTTATGATTTTATCATCAGCTTTGAAAGAGCTTGGTGTGGACGAAATTTATCTGACTCCTCGTGTGAGAGAAGTAATTGAAGAAATGTCAGGCACGATATGAAACTCTTAATCCTTAATGGTCCAAATCTTAATCTTCTTGATAAAA
>JBATIA010000054.1:0-3089 GCA_049667415.1 Ignavibacteriaceae bacterium | reverse complement strand
GATTGCAGTCGATTGTTGATAGTCTCCTCAATGAAATAATGCCTGATGGTGGATTTAATTGCAGGACAACAAGAAGTGGTGCAAGCCACAGTTCGTTGCATTCAACGATTTCCGTTCTTGAAGGATTATTTGAATTTCAAAAAGCAGGATTTAGGTACAGAAAAGATGACATCTTAACAGCCATTAAAAGTGCGGAAGAATTCATACAGATTCATAGACTGTTCCTATCAGACCGAACGGGTAAAGTCATCCATAAGGACTTTTTGAAATTAGCTTATCCTAGCAGGTGGAAGTATGACATTCTGCGAGCATTGGACTATTTTCAAAAAACTGAAAGAAAATGGGATGATAGAATGGATGATGCCCTTGAAATGATTCTTAAAAAACGGAATAAAAATGGAACTTGGAATATGCAAGCGGCTCACCCGGGAGAAGTACACCTTGTAATGGAAAAAGCCGGTAAACCCAGTAGATGGAATACTTTGAGAGCTATGCGGGTATTGAAACATTTTGAAAAAAATAAAAAGCTACAGCCAACAAAAGCTATAGCGCATTTAAACGCGCCATAGCCAAACCGTGAAGTGAAGGATTTGGATTATTTCCGAAACTCTCTTTGATAAACTATATAATCTGTCTTTGCTGGTTCGCCTCCCGACAGACTGATTAACTGTGCAATTTGCGCCCGGTGATATGTTGAGTGATTGATAACGTGAGTAATAATATCCTTAACCGTATTGGTATATTTTTCTCCTGCTGTGTTTGTGTATTCAACTCGGACATCAAAATCTTTTTCCTGAAAACTTTCTATTAAATTTATCCATTCGGATGTTATCGCCGTATTTTGCTCAATCCACACATCGGAAATTATTTTCTGCCAGGGATCGACGATAATATCCCGTTTAAGAATTCTGTTTAACCAGATCTTTTGTGCAGAGATTATGTGTGAAAGAAGTTTTTCTGATTTTCTATACTTCTTCTTAAGATTCATTATTGACCCGGCAGTTTCCCTTGTTGCCCAATCGTTGTATTTGAATAGATCAGTGAAGTGATTTTTCAGTTCCATTTTTCGCTCCTCTAAAATGCTTATTAAATGCACACTTAAATTAATTAACCCTCCAGTTAAATTTTAAACCGGATTAAAAAAAACTTTTGCTTTATAGAATCCAATTTCTTTAAATTCAATACAAGATATTTATTCCTTCCTTTTATCATAAAGATTAATGAAGAAATTAGTTTGTAAATATGTTTTGTATGCATTGTTGTACGTCTGTGTTAATCCGGTGTACGCACAGGTGTCCGGCGGCAATTTGCTTTTCGGAAGAATTGATGTTGAGAATGGACTTTCTTCCAACACGGTCTATGCAATAATCCAGGACAGGGCTGGATTTTTATGGTTCGGGACCGACAATGGTTTAAACCGTTATGATGGTTATAATTTCAAAATATTCAGGAACGATCCGGCAGACTCTAACAGCATTTCGGGTGACAATATCTGGGCATTGATGTTAGACAATGCTGGCAACATTTGGATTGGAACAAAGGAGGGAGTGCTTAACAGATACAACCCGGAAACAGAAATTTTCACAAAATGGCAATTCAAAGAAGCAAGAAGTGAGGAAAACAGTATAACCTGTTTATACCAGGATAAACAAAATAATATCTGGATTGGAACTTACCGCGGTGGTCTTTACAAATTAGGCCTACAAAAAAATGATTTGCAAAACTGGTCATCTGATCCGAATGATCCTAACAGCTTAAGCTATAATTATGTCCGATCAATCAGCGAGGATAATTCCGGGAATATGTTGATTGCAACATACTATGGTTTGAATAAATTTAATCCGGCTATCTCAAATGACTTTCAACAATACTATCATAATCCTTCCGATAAGAACAGCATAAGTAATAATATAATCTGGTCGCTTTCAAAATCTACTTTAGATTCAAATATTATCTGGTTGGGAACAGCAAATGGTCTTACAAAATATAATTTAATTGAAAATACGTTCTCTAGAGTTGATATTCCTAACCCGCAAAATCTTCTTTATGGAACAAGTGCGGGGATTGTTATTGAGGAAATCATTCACGATGAAAAAATAATCTGGGTAAATTCTTATGCCGGACTTCTGCGAAAGAATCTCGATTCGGGTGAGACAAACAGATTTCTTCGTGATGAAAATAACCTGCAAAGTTTAATTGATGATCAGATAAATGAAATTTTTAAAGATCGCTCCGACGTAATCTGGATTGCAACGGATAATGGACTTAGTTATCTCTCCCCCAAAAATTCAAGATTTAGTTCTGTTGCGTCTTCGTTTTCGAATTCAAAAAGGGGGGAAACACTTTTAAAGAAAAATGTTACGGCAATTACGGAAACACCTGATAAAAAGTTATGGTTTGGTGCAACGGACGGTTTGTATTACGCCAATCCCGAAAATAAGACTGTGCTTTTATTTCACGGATTTAAAGATACGCCTGTGTGGAGTTTGGTCGCAGGAAGCAAAAACGATTTATGGGCTGGCACTTTTGGCGCAGGGTTAAAACAGATTGATCTTCAAACAGGAATCATCAACTCGAGAGATTTGGATTACCCGCAAGCTAGAACTCAAGCCAGATACTATAATAAATCTTTGTTGAAAGACAGTAACAACAATATCTGGATTGGTTACTGGGGAGTTGGTGCCAGCAGATACAATCCATCAAGTGGAGAATATGAAAATTGGATGAACGATCCCGAAAATCCGAAAAGCATAAGTAATAATGACGTGTGGGTAATTAAAGAGGACCGCTTCGGCAGAATCTGGCTTGGAACGCGGGGCGGAGGGTTGAACCTTGCCTACCGGCAGGCAGGCTTATTTGAAGACGCTGACGAAGTAATTTTTCATCATTGGGGGCAGAAAGAAATAAAACGGGAAGGATTGAGCAGCAACAGCATCTATTCAATTTGTGAAGCCAAATATATTTCTTCAGATGAAAATGAAACTGTCTTATGGATCGGGACAAGTAACGGATTAAATAAATTTGTAATAAAAAATAAAGGCGAAGATCTTTATAATTTTAATGTTGATGTTTTTTCCTTTTCAATTAAA
>JBATIA010000053.1:0-6392 GCA_049667415.1 Ignavibacteriaceae bacterium | reverse complement strand
TTAAAAAATATATTTTTATAATACCTCCAATAGAACTCAACAGCACCTATCCTGTGAGACACATCCTGTTATGCTAAATCAATTCCGACGATAGTTTTGTCGGTCATTGTATGAAAAAAATGACGTTCAAAACTCATTTCTTAAAATCATTTTATCAACACGTTAAAATTCAGAACAAAATTGACCATAACGTTTTTTCTATTTGATGGCAGGGTTGTTGCACCTCAATAAGCAATTCCACTTTTAGTGTTATAAAAATCTTAGCTCCCGAAGCAAACAGCCTTTTGTTATTAAAGAGCAGATTTTTCCTTAAGGAACAATGCTCTGGAAAAAATGACAGAAGCATGGTCGAGTCAATTAAAATAATTAATTGAATTTGTGGTTTATTAATTAACAATTATAAAAAATCTAATGGAGGTTAGCTATGGTTTACATTTTTAAAGGCAAACTCTGCGGCTACATTTGCAGAGAGTGCACAGAGCCCCTTTCAAACTTGAAAATAAGGCTTTATAGAACCCGTAAAGAGCAAAACGTTACAGCTCTGGCAGTTGCCAATCCTAAAGATACTCTTAACATAATTCCCGATGGTGAAATTAAAGAAAAGGAATCCAGCTTAATTGCTGAGGCTGTCATAGATGAGCAGGGGAATTTCCAATTCGAGCTTGGAAAAAAGCAAAAGTATAGCGGTGAAGCATTTGAAATTGATATTTATTGTGAATCAGTACCTCATCTGAAAGCACAGTTGGAAAATTCTAAACCTATTCAGTTTACAGTTACAATTTTACAGCCACAGTGGAAAAAGGTGGAAGAAAACTATATTGGTGTTTGGGAATATTGTATACCGTGGAGATTTTGGTGTGCTTTACGCGCAAGGTTCGGTGCGTGGGTAATCTGTGGAAAAGTGACAGTTTGTAAGCAACAGGTTCCTGTAGCAGGATTAAAGGTTCGTGCCTTTGATGTCGACTGGCTGCAGGATGATGATCTCGGTTCTGCAATAACAGATTCGAATGGAATGTTTAGGATAGATTATACTTTCAGTGATTTTAATAAAACCCCCTTTTCCCCCTTTATCAATTTTGAGTTGGTCGGTGGTCCAGATATTTATTTCAGAATAGAGGATGCTGGTGGAACTTTATTGCTAAACGAACCGCGCTCAAGGGGAAGACAAACTGATAGAGAAAATGCTGGTCCATGTTTCTGTGTTGATCTATGTGTTGATGTTCAGGTTCAGCCACCATTTAATAATCCATGGTTTACTCACGTAGGTGATTTCCATATTATAACTGATATTAATTCCATTTCAGGGCAAACAAATGCTGCTGTATTTGGGCATGGCGGACCTAATTATGCATTTACCGGCGGGATGAAGTTAAAAGGGTTCTGTCCGAAAACTTCTCCTTCGGGTCCAGCACTACCTATGAGGTACAGGTTCCAGTACGCACCGTTATCAAATCCTTTAATGCTTACACCAATTACCGGCGATAAAGTTCTTCCGGTTTTAGTTGGAAGCAGATTGATTCAATGGAAACTTTTCGATGATAATTTAGTATGGACATTCCAATCAATTTATGTTCAGGGATCCGGTGCCACACCTGATCCGACTCCAACACCCGGTGGACCCGGTCCATGGGGACCTGTCCCAGCTCACATTATTGAACCTGATGCTGATGGTTGGATAAAAATTGACCAGAACGCCTTGGATAGCGGATTTTACGGACCACTTATAAGATTTAATTCAGCCAAGGCAACCCCTTCAGGACTTGCACCCGGTAACGGTGCCGGTAACGCAGTTACAGATCCGAAGAATGGGACACCTATCAGAATCGTGTTTGAAGCTGGTCCGGTTGGAGGAGCCGTTACCTTCAGTAATGAACTACCAAATGTTCTTGTAAACAACTGGAGTGAAGTAAGGCTGGTTAATCTTCAGCAATTTACCAGCGGAGGCTTATGTTCAGATCTTGGCACAGACTTAAATATTCTCTACACAACTGATCATCAACAGCTGGCTTCATGGAATATTAATATAACGAGTGCGGCAACCATTCCGGCAATCGTACCGCCGCTTCCTTCGGGTTCAACTCCACGAGGAGGATTCGGAAACAGATTTATTGATATAAGCACATGGGATAGCTGCTCATATCTTGTTACCTTAACTTCCAGAAGAGCATTGACCGATGGTGAGAATGATGACGATGCAGATACATCGTATGTTACTTTTTGTAAAGCGTAAAAAATAATTTGTGAGGCTGAAAAATACTTCAGCCTCTTATTAAATAACTTAACGGAGGCAAACATGAGAAAACTTTATTTTGCAGGAGGATTATTACTCCTGGCCATTTTTCTTGCAGGTTGCTGTAAGCCGGAGATAGCAGGAACCGTTCCTAACACTCTTCGCGCACAGCAAACAAACAATTGGTGCTGGGCAGCCGTTACTCAAATGCTCGCACAGCATGTCGGTAATTCGGTAGCTCAATGCGATCTGGCAAATCACAGGTTTGGACGAACCGATTGTTGCAATAATCAGAACGAGGGTTCCGATTGTCCTAAAACCAATGCATGTAATATGCCCGGATGGCTGGAACTGGATTTTGCCGGGGTTACGTTTGAAGAAAGTTCTTCAGCGCGAACCTGGTCACAAATACGTTCACAGATCTACTGTGCCAAGAAACCAATGGGCTACGCCTATGGAACACCAGGTGTAGTGGGACACGTTGTTGTGATTAAAGGATATATTACGGTTGCCGGGACAAATTATGTTATTCTAAACGATCCATGGTCGCCCTGTGTAGGCTCTGAAAGACTCATTACTTACGATGAATATACCGATCCTGCGGGAACATCTACACACTGGAACACCTGGTATAATATAGCCAAGAAATAAGAGAGGATAGAATTATGAAATCAATTTTGAAATCAGCATTTCTCCTGCTGTCCATTATTTTTATATTTAGTTACTGTCAAAGCCAGGAAGGAGAGGGAGAAGGAGAAATGAACGAACAGAAAATCTATAAAACTCCTGAAGACGCTGCCTTAAATGCAAAGAGCGATCTGATTCAGGTGCTTGAAACAAATAAAGATATTGACCTCGGTATTGATGTTGCCAAATTACGAAATGCGGAACTGGTAAGACTAGTAAAATACCAGGAGGTTGATTTTGAAAAAATGCTCACAACAGAATCGATCCAGAGTCTTTCGGAAATTTCATTTCCTAACAAGAGTATGGTAGCACCGTTTATTCTTGATGACGAAGTTGTTGGTGTTGCAGAGGTAAATGAAGTAAGAGATGGTTGGAAAGTTGCCGGTCTTGGTAATAAACCAATTACAGATGATATCAACACAACAAGAGTTAATCTGAACAATAATCTGGAAGTGACAATATATGAAGTGCCAAACCTGCAGATTTATATTTATGGAGTAAGGAAAGAAGCTGCTGAAACATATTATCTTAACTTCGATGATTTTACACTTAAAGATAGCACTGCTCTCAAGACTTTTTACCCCGTGGTGCGCGAGAGCTCCATCCGGTTTCAGAAAGAATTTGGAGAACAGTTGAAGAAAGAAAAATTGGTAAAATAGTTTTCGCAGCAACTAAGCCTTACTTAAGACTGAGAAACATATTCACACCGATAAATAATTTCCTGCCGCTATCGGAATTTCAGGATGGCGGCAGGTCTAATTAATATAATTTCAGGATAAAAATAGTTGAGAATCTCCAGGAATTAGGATACAGACATTTTGCAAATTTATGTTGCAATTCCTAAAATAAAATCCCCCGGATTCGGGGGACTTATCATTAATATCTGTAGGTAGTAAAGTTAGCTAAGTGTCCTTTTAGAATTTTATCTTATAAAATCATTCAGATTAAGCTTGTCTGAAACAGAAAGGGAACCGTCCCTTGATTTAATCTCGAATGTGAGGTTATCGGTTTTTTCCTTCAGGTATTTTTTCATTTTTCTGAACATTGCGCCCGGAAAAATTTTATAAGTATCAAAAAGCGCTGTCTTTATTCCATTAAGTGTTGGAAGCCTTTTTACGAATGATATCCATTCATTATCTGTTCGGGAAAATAAAGAGCCGTTTCTCCATCCGCTTAGTAGAAGGTAATCTGCCCCCTCAAGCTTTCTGGGTTCAAAGCTGTTAATAGGGATCAGTTCAGCTGCAAGTCCCCGGTTCAGTAGGAATTCCATAATTTCCTCGCCAAACCTTTTAGTTGTATTGTTTTTATTCTGTACAATTATTAAAGCCTTTTTCATATTACACCTTTGTTAACATTATTTTATTCTAATTGCTGAGTGAAACGTAAATACTATTATTGCCAAACTCCATCAATACTTTATGAATGGATATTTTCAATGATAGAATATTATTTTCGCATATTATATGTACACACTTATTTGACGAGAATTGATGAAAGCGAATCTTTCTTCTAACCGGCATTTATCCGGTGTTTATTTATACAGATCAAAGGTATAAATTTTTAAATAAGATATATGACTTTAACCGGGAGAATGGTTATGAAACAGAAATTTGAATTTCTTCTCCTCTTATTATTGCTTTTAAGTTATTTTTTCACTTCGTGTAAAGAAGACTCATCAACAAATCCGGCAGGCAACGACTATAATTATACGATACCCGAAGAAACCGGAGACGGCTGGGAAACAGCATCTTTAAGTTCAGTCGGGATGAATATCCCGGGAATGATAAACCTTGTCGAAAGAATAAAAAATAATTCATACACAGAAGTTCATTCAATTGTAATTATTAAAGACGACAAGCTTGTTTTTGAGGAATATTTTTCGGGTCACGATTTTTTTTACTCGGGTCAAAACTTTCACGGAGATTATATAAACTTCGACAGGGATACACGCCACAACACCCATTCTGCAACAAAAAGCTTTACTTCTGCTCTGGCTGGTATTGCTATTGATAAGGGATTCATTCAAAGCGTTGATGATAAAATATTTGATTACTTCCCGGACTATTCAAACCTGTTAGATCAGCAGAAAGAAAAGATTACAGTAGAACATCTGCTAACAATGTCAAGTGGATTTGAGTGGAATGAATGGGACGTTTCAGTTTCACAAAGCGATCATGATATTGTTCGCATGAATTCTTCTTCTGACCCGGTTTATTATGTTTTAAACAAGCCGGTTGTAAGTGAGCCCGGCACAGAATATTATTACAATGGCGGGACAGTAGATCTGCTCGGACAACTTGTAAGGCGCGCCAGCAGTATGAACGTAAAAAGCTTTTCGCGTTCATATTTGTTCGGACCACTTGGAATCACTAATTACAATTGGCAGACACTGTATCCTTCAGGAATTACCTGCTGCCATGGTGATGTATATATTACACCGAGGGATATGGCTAAGGTTGGTTATCTTTATCTTAAAAAAGGAGTCTGGAAAGGAACAAGAATTATTTCCGAGGAGTGGGTAAACGTTTCTGTTCAGAACCATATTATACCGCCGGTTAACTGGGCATACGGTTACGGTTACCTCTGGTGGCTGAAAAGATACTACACCGGCAGTCGCTACTGTTACTCGTTTAATGCGGAAGGCTGGGGCGGGCAGCAAATAATTGTTATTCCATCGGAGAATATGGTTGTTGTATTTACCGGGGCTAACTATGTAAGTAATCCCCCCAACGATGAACTTATGAGCAACTATATACTTCCTGCACTTGAATAGCGGATGGTTTATACTTTATAGAATGTAGGCAAAAAAAATATATTTTATCCGTTAAGAATATAATTGATTACAATTTAAGGAGGTATTAAAAATGTTTTATAAAAAAGATTCAAGTGAATATAGAAAAGCCTTTGATGGGGTTACTTACAAAACACTGACTTACGGTGACAAAACATCACTTGGTGAATTCAGGCTTGAAAAAGGATGTGTAATTCCAAATCACAGCCATCCACACGAACAAACAGGCTACGTGATCTCAGGACGAATGACTTTTATAATCGACGGTGTAAGGCATAGCGCTGAACCGGGAAACAGCTGGTGTATACTTGGCGGCGTTGAACACGGTGTAGAAGTTCACGAAGATTCAGTAGTGATCGAAGTGTTTTCTCCTGCAAGAGAAGATTATTTACCTTAAGAGTAAATTTTCTGAAAAATAGCACTTGCCTGCCCCGACCCTGTCGGGGTCATTCTGATCTCGCTCGGCGGGAGAAGAATCTACGATAGAAACACAGACGTATACTATTCTCTTTGTTCTTTTCTCTTGAAATCCCGAATCAGGTTCGGAACAGGAGCCAGAACCAAAAGTTCAAGACTGCAATTAAATTCCTAAAATCATATTTCATTCCGCTAAAGAAAAATAACTCCCCCGAAAAGGTCGGAGTCAAACAGATTTTACTTTTTCATGCTTCATTACATATAATT
>JBATIA010000052.1:0-2584 GCA_049667415.1 Ignavibacteriaceae bacterium | reverse complement strand
ATTTTTTACTGCAGCTACGTAAATCATTTGATGTAGTATTCGTCTAATTCCCATTTCAGAGGATTTAATTCTATATACTTCCGAATATTATTAAGATCATTTTCATTCCTGATTATATGTTCGAAATAATTTTTTTGCCAGACCAGTTTTCCGGACGAATTTCTAAACTCATTTATTCTTCTGGTTACTGCGGATTTAAATGAACCGACAATAGTCGATAGTGAATTAGCAACAGGTCTCCCAAATTCTCGTTTTTCAGCTGTAGGGACAAGGCGCGCCTTGTCCCTACTATTGATTATGGGAATTCCATGAAAATGATTGGGCATAATCACATAATAATCAAGTTCAACATCTTTCCGCAATTTTTCGGTTTTCAGCCACTCTTCCTCAACAATAATTCCAAATTCACTTAATATCATTTTCCCGTTTATAATCTGACCAAACAAATTTTGATGATTATAAGAGCATATAGTTATATAATACCACCACGGTGTTGAATAATCAAAATCTTTTAATCTTATTGATCTTCTGTTGTGTTTTTGTGAATCGTGACTCATCGAAAGAGACAATAAAAAATGTAATTATTCATCAAACATCTCCCTCAACCTAAAAATTGTCACTCCGTAAGCAACTGCAACATTTAACGATTGTTTAATTCCGAACTGAGGAATCTCAATTGAAAAATCACACAGGTCTAAAAGCTCTTGTGAGACTCCGCTTATTTCATTCCCGATTAAAAGACAAAGAGGAAAAATATCTCTCTTTAGTTCGTAGTATGGAGAACTTTTACTAGTCAATTCTAAAGCCCCAACTTTTATTCCTTTTTCTTTCATTTGCCTGACCACTTCTTTCGGATCTTTTACATATTCCCAGCTAACACTTTCTGTTGCACCAAGAGAAGTTTTCAAAACATCTTTCTTTCCTGATGGCAATTCCGCATGCGGTGGATATGGTGTATAACCGCAAAGAAAAAGTTTTTCTATCATTGCTCCATCCGAAGTTCTGAATATAGAACCAACATTGTATGAACTTCGGATGCTGTTCAACACAACATAAACAGGAAGCTTTTTTACTTTATGAATCGAATCAAGAGTGCTGCGGTTCTTTGCTATGTCATCGTGTGTTAGTTTTTTGATCATAAAGCCCCTTTCATTAGGAAAGGGGTTTGGGGATAGGCCAGTTGTCCGCACGCTGCTGCAATATCGTCTCCTTGGGTATTTCGAAGCATAACAGTTATGTTTTTTTCTCTTAGTTTATCTGCGAACCACAGAATTCTGTCTCTTGAAGATGATTCTAATTTACCAGCTAAACCTGATGGATTCATATGTTGAAGTGAATTGAACGGTATAATATTCAACTTACTTGGAATTGAACTCATTAACCTGCTAATTGCCTTTACATCTTCTTCACGGTCGTTTATTCCTTTAAGCATTATATATTCAAAGGTAATTCTAGTACCAGTTTTGCTTGCATAGTCTTTCAAGGCTTCAACGTTTTCCTTTAGTGAGTATTTTTCGTTTATGGGCATAATACGATTTCTTATCTCTTCAAAGCACGAGTGAAGTGAAAAAGCAAGCTTAACTTTCAACCCGGTATCAGCTAACTCCTTTATCTTTGGTGCAATACCGGCAGTTGAGACTGTAATTTTTTTCAAGCTCATTCCGGTAGTTAGTTCTTCAGCAAATATTTCTAGTGACTTTAAAGTTTCTCTAAAATTTAAAAGCGGTTCACCCATACCCATATAAACGATGTTGGTTATATCACTTTCAGCGCAATCTCTGCTTGCAAACTTGAACTGATCAAAAATCTCTCCCGCAGTAAGGTTTTTTGTGTAACCCATCAATCCTGTTGCACAGAATTTACAATCGAGTGGACAACCAACTTGAGTGGAAATACAAAGAGTGGTTCGCTTTTTTTCGGGTATAATTACAGATTCAATCTTATTACCATCAATAGTTTCAAAAATGATTTTTTTCGTTTTGGTTGAAGTTGATATTTCTGAAGTTACATAGCTTAGAGTATTAATGCTAAATGTTTCTGATAATTTTTTGCGTAAGGTTCTTGGCAGATTATTCATTTCATCAAATTTGTCAACCATATTTCCGTATGTCCATTTAAAAACCTGTTCAGCTCTGAATTTTGGTTCACCTGTAGAAATAAAATATTCCTTTAATTCCATTAAGGTTAACCCTTTTATCGTCTTTTTACCCTCGACAGTTTCTTTTTCATCAATCATAATTCAAAAATAGTAAGAAGCAATTAGATTATAGACATATCAAGGTTAGGAAAATGGCCATATCTTTTATTAAAAGTCGTTGTCTAGGATTTTATATTACTTTATTTTTGAAGTAGAAAATGTTTCATCTCAGTTAAACATCAAACATATCACAATAAATCAGGGTGAAAAATGAATTTTGATTTTACAGAAGAACAGTTAATGATCCAGGAATCAGCCCGCGATTTCGCTCAGAATGAAATTGCTCCTACTTCAGTGGAACGGGATATCAACGCACAATTTCCAACAGATATTGTAAAAAAAATGGGGGAATTAGGTTTCATGGGAATGATGGTCTCTCCGGAATAC
>JBATIA010000051.1:0-23442 GCA_049667415.1 Ignavibacteriaceae bacterium | reverse complement strand
CTATAAGTGTAAATACATTAGCTAACGGACTTAATGGAAGCTGGATTACAACAGACTGGCCTGGTTGGGGAGGCAATCAAGGTTTTTATCTTGAGATTGTTGCTGATAATTATTTGAATAGTGCAACTTTCCCGGATGCACTAAATATTCAATCACCATTTATAATTTCAGAAAATGTTCTTGAAATAAACTATCCTTCGAATTCACCAATTAGGTTGATTGATACTCAGGGAAACATTACTGGTTACTCAAACAATTTAGTTTTCAATGAAATACCCGGTTCATTGCCAAGAATGATTAAAAATGGAAGTGAAACACCACCTTATGGCTACACGCTGGTTACAGATGATTATTCTATTGTTTTAAATGAGTTTGAAAATGATACTGTTGATGTTTTCTTTTTTACTGGTAACAAATCTTTTTCTTATGAGAGATATGGTGCAACCACTTCACAGACAGACAGATTATTTTTCGATGGAGGAATTAGCGCTGTTAATCCTGATGTAGGAACAAAAACAATTAATTTGTTAAATATTATTAATGAAACCTCTCAGGAAAAACTAACTGTGGTAAGATCATTAGAACTTGTGCAGAATGATTCTGTTAAGATTGAAAACCCAGACAGCAATAAAGTAAAACTAATTTCATACGGCACAGCTAAAAGTTATGATGTTGAGATAAACTATGTAACTGAAAACGGAATAGGAAGATTTGGAGATTTTAACATTCCATTAACCGCAAACACATCACACACATTTGTTCCTGACTGGACCAACTTGACAAACTCTCAGCTAGTTGTACTTGTTGATATAGGCAACAACGGGACAATAGATGACACGCTTTATATCAGTAATACTGTTGATGTAGAAGATCATGGTTCATTGCTTACTCCCGATAGTTACAATCTTGCACAAAACTATCCTAATCCGTTCAACCCTTCAACCAGTATACAATATGCAATAAGCAGTAGACAATTTGTGAGCTTAAAAGTTTATGATGTACTTGGAAATGAAATTGCAACACTTGTTAATGAAGAAAAAGACAGAGGAGTTTACACGGTTAACTTTGATGCTACCAGTTTAGCAAGTGGAATATATTTATACAGAATTCAGGCAGGTTCATTCACTGAAACAAAGAAGATGATACTAATGAAATAATTAGGAGGCGAATCAGAGGGTGGCAACCTGCGGGTCGCCCTTTTTACTTAATTACTTTTTCTCTTTTATAATTTCCGTCAGCTGTTTCTCTTGCCGTCAGGTAAACGAGTTTAACAATCTTCTCAAACAGATCTGCGTTCAAAGTTTCTGGGGTATCTGTTGGATGGTGAAGATGATCGTAGCTGTACTTCGAAACAAAATACAAACCGAGAATTCCAATTTCATAAAAAGGAGTTAGATCAGCACCGCCGCCGCTCCAGGTGTCTTCAACGACAAGATTAAAATTTTCTTTGTCTATTTTTCTTGCAACGCCCCATAAATCCGGAGAGCTTTTTCCATTACCAACCTGGATGCTGTCACCCGAGCCAATGCTGTCAAGATTAAACATTGCAACTATCTTATCTGAATCAATCTTAGTATTCTCAACAAAGTGCTTTGCGCCAAAAAGTCCTTGTTCCTCGCTTGCAAAAAGTACAAATAAAATACTTCTTCTCGGTTTCAATTCGCTTTTCTGAAATGCCTCTGCCAATTCAATAACGCCTGCAGATCCTGATGCATTATCATTTGCCCCGGGAAACAATAATCCTGCCTGCGAGCCAACGTGATCTAAATGTGCGCCAATTATTAAATATTCTTCTTTTAGCTCAGGATCGGATCCTTCTATCTTTCCAACAACGTTCATAGTTTTTGCTGACTTCTCATAGTGTGCATTTACTTTTATCTCTGCTTTCCTCCTTGTAAGAAAAGAGAATGGTGATTTTCCCTGATCAATTTTGGTCTGACATTCGTTGATTGACATATTTATTAAGCTTAAAAAATCATTTGCGGCTTCCAAAGAAATGTGAAGCTGTGGAAAGCTATCGAGCTGTTCACCTTCTCCATGCATCACGCTTCCAATGAGTGGCTGGAGTTTTTCATCGTTCGGACGAGAAACAAAAAGAATTCCTTTCGCTCCATGTTCATAAGCAACTCGTGATTTTTCTCTTGGATATTCATTGCCCCAGGATTCATCATTTATTTTCCAGTTGGGATTTTGTTTGAAGACCATTACGATTTTGTCTTTTACGTTTATCTTTTCAAAATCATCATAACCGAGATCCGGTCTGGAAATTCCGTAACCACAAAATGCAACCGACAGATTAAGGCTGCCTGCACCCGTAAATCCTCTTAGCACATAATCTTTACCTAGAATGTAAGGATAGCTTTTATTATTCATTATTAAATTGAAGACAGCAGGTGTATCAATTTTATTGTATTCAACATCAAGGTGCTGAAAGAATCCTTCATCTCCGGCAGGAATCAAGCTGAGCTGGGCAAACTTTTCTGCGGCGAAATTTGCGGCTTTGGTGTAACCTTCACTTCCGGGAAGCCTTCCATCAAATTCTGCAGAAGCAAGAATCTTAACTGTTCGTAAAAGCTCATCGCTCTTAATGCTCTCTAATCCGGATTCCACTATCTGTGGAATTATCTTGACAGAAAATAATATTGTGAGAAATATGATGAATAACTTTTTCATTGTGTTCTTAACATGTGTTTATAATACTCGGGGCTTTTTCGTTTGTTCAATTTAATAAAAAAGGGACAGGCATCGTCCCTTTTAAAATAGAATCCTATTGTTGATTATTCTTCTGATTCTTCGCCGTTCTCCTCTTCGGGCACAACTTTAGCAATATCTGCTATTGAATCACCATCTTTCAGCCTGATTACTCTTACGCCCTGTGTTGCTCTTCCCATCACACGAATATCTTTCATGCTTTGCCTGATAACCATTCCCTTGGTTGAAATTATTACGAGCTCATCATTATCGTTCACTTCCATCAATGCTATCATTTTACCAATTTTATCGCTTGTCTTTACGGTTATCACGCCCTTACCACCGCGGTGTGTTATTCTGTAGTCGTTTACATCTGATCTTTTTCCATAGCCTTTTTCCGTAACAACCAGTACGCTCATTCCCTGGCGTTTAATAACGAGAAGCCCAACTGCTTTATCGCCTTTGCCCAGACGAACTCCTCTTACTCCTGTGGCTGTTCTGCCCATATCCCGTGCATCTTTTTCATGAAACCTTACAGCAAAACCATTGCGTGTTCCAATCATTATATCATTGGTTCCGTCTGTCATTTTAACTTCGATAAGTCTGTCGTTCTTTTTAAGATTGATTGCGTTGATTCCACCTTTTCGTACGTTTCCATATGCGGAGAGAACTGTTTTTTTAACGGTTCCTTGCTCGGTTGCCATAATTAAATATTTATCATCGCTGAACTCTTTAACGGCTACAAAGGCTGTTATCATTTCTTCTTTTTCTTTCTGAAGAATATTTAGAATGGATCTTCCGCGGGCAGCGCGTCCGCCTTCCGGAATTTCATGAACCTTAAGCCAGTAAACACGCCCCTTATCAGTAAAGAAAAGAATATACTGGTGCGTTGATGCAATGAACATATGTTCAATAAAATCATCTTCTTTTGTTCCGGCACCCGTAACTCCTTTACCGCCTCTGCCCTGTTTTCTGTACCCGCTTACGGGGAATCTTTTTATAAATCCACTGTGAGAAATTGTCACAACAACGTCTTCTTCAGCAATTATGTCTTCAAGTGAAAAATCTTCATAGTCGTAAACAATTTCTGTTCTTCTTGCATCGGCGTATTTTTTTCTGATTTCATGAAGTTCTTCTGTAATTATAAGTTTCCTTTTTTCTTCACTCTTAAGGATGCCCTTTAATTTTTCAATAAGCTTAATTGTTTCTTTGTACTCATCTTCTATCTTCTGTCGTTCAAGACCGGTTAAGCGCTGCAGTCGCATATCGAGAATGGCTTTCGCCTGTATCTCGCTCAGCTTGAACTTTTTCATTAAGTTCTGCTTTGCGGTTTCAACATCCTTAGATTTTTTTATGGTTTGAATTACGGCATCAATATTATCGAGAGCAATTATGTAACCTTCAAGTATGTGTGCGCGTTTCTCGGCAGCATCAAGTTCAAATTTTGTTCTGCGTATCAGTACATCCATTCTGTGTTCCAGGAAGTGCTGAAGCATCTCTTTTAAATTGAGAACCTTTGGTATACCCCTCACCAGTGCAAGCATAATCACACCAAACGTAGTTTGCATCTGTGTGTGAACAAAAAGCTGGTTAAGCACTATTGCCGGCTGAGCATCTTTCTTTAATTCAATAACAACGCGCATTCCGTCCCGGTCAGACTCATCACGTATGTTGCTTATATCGTTTATCTTTCCGCCCCGAACCAGGTCTGCTATTTTCTCAATAAGGTTTGCTTTGTTTACCTGATATGGAAGTTCTGTTATAACAATGTGTTCTCTTCCGCTTTTCTGTGTTTCAACGTTTGCCCTGGCGCGGACAATAATTCTTCCTCTTCCATTTAGAAACGCTTCTTTAACTCCAGCATATCCATATATTATACCGCCGGTGGGAAAGTCGGGCGCGACGATATTCTTCATCAATTTTTCTATGGTGATGTTCGGATTTTTAATTAGTGCTGTTAATCCGTCAACCACTTCACCAAGGTTATGAGGCGGAATGTTGGTCGCCATACCAACAGCTATGCCGCTTGAGCCGTTAATTAATAGATTTGGCAAGTACGAGGGCATTACGGTTGGTTCCTGAAGCGTGTCATCAAAGTTGGGTATAAAGTCAACTGTGTTTTTGTCAAGATCTCGTAGCATTTCTTCACAAATTCTTGCCAAACGTGCTTCTGTGTATCGCATTGCTGCAGGAGAATCTCCATCTACAGAGCCAAAGTTACCCTGTCCGTCAACAAGCGGATAACGTAAAGAAAAATCCTGCACCATTCTTACCATAGAATCATATACTGCCGTGTCACCGTGAGGATGATACTTACCTAACACTTCTCCAACAATTCTTGCTGACTTTTTGTAAGGTTTGTTATGAGCCATGCCCAGGTCGTGCATGCCATACAGCACTCTCCTGTGAACCGGCTTCAGTCCGTCTCTTACGTCCGGCAATGCGCGGGCTACGATAACAGACATTGCATAGTCAATGTAAGAGGATTTCATTTCCTCTTCTAGTGTAACAGGTACTATTTTTTCAAAAATTGTTGCCATCTTTTATTTCGCTTTAATAAAATTATGTTTTTTAAATATCCAGATTAGCATACTTAGCATGCTTTTCAATAAATACTTTTCTGGGTTCTACTTCGTCGCCCATTAGAGTTTCAAAAATTTTATCTGCACTTGCTGCGCTTTCTAAAGTAACCTGAAGAATCGTTCTCGTTTCCGGATTCATTGTCGTTTGCCACAACTGTTCCGGATTCATTTCGCCTAAACCCTTATAGCGTGAAATCACAACTCCCTTTACACTTTTCTCTTCTGTTACTTCTTCTTCTGTTTTTTCTTCCTGTTTCAATTTCTCTTTGCCGTCTACCTTTAATCTCTTTAATATTTTATTCCTTTCGTCTTCGTCATAAGCATAAAGCTCTTCTTTACCCTTTTTTATTTTATAAAGGGGCGGCTGTGCAATATATACTTTACCTGCGGTGATCAGATCTTTCATGTGCCTGTAAAGAAAAGTAAGAAGTAGTGTCCTGATATGGCTTCCGTCAACGTCAGCATCAGTCATTAGAATAATTTTACCATAGCGAGATTGCAAATGGTCAAACTCTGCTCCGAGCCCGGCACCAATTGCAGATATGATTGCTCTTATTTCGTTGTTCTCCAGAATTTTATTCAGCTTTGCTTTTTCTACGTTAAGTATTTTACCTCTAAGAGGAAGGATTGCCTGAAATTTTCTGTCTCTGCCTTGTTTGGCAGATCCACCAGCAGAGTCTCCCTCGACGATATATATCTCACAATGCTCGGGATCAGTAATGCTGCAGTCTGCTAGTTTGCCGGGAAGATTCATATTGTCAAGAGCATTTTTTCTTCTGGCAAGATCGCGGGCTTTTCTTGCAGCTTCCCTAGCTTCGGCTGCCCGCATACATTTCTCAATAATTTTTTTTCCAACCGGCGGATTCTCTTCCAGAAATTCAGCAAGTTTTTCGCCAACCAGCATTTCAACTGCTGATTTTGTTTCGCTGTTACCAAGCTTTGTTTTAGTTTGTCCTTCAAACTGAGGCTCGGCAACCTTAACCGAGATTACCCCGGTTAAGCCTTCCCTGAAATCATCTCCTGTTAATGTAATCTTTCCTTCTTTTATAAGATTATTTTTATAAGCATAATTGTTAAGTGTTCGTGTAAGCGCCGTTTTAAACCCAACCAGATGTGTGCCGCCTTCGTGAGTATTAATGTTATTAACATAAGAAAAAATGTTTTCTGCATAGCTGTCTGTATACTGAAATGCTATTTCAACCGGGGTGTTATCTTTTTCACCCTCAATATAAATTGTCTTATGAAATGGTTGTCTTGCTGAATCGAGGTATTTAACAAACTCAATCAGGCCTCCTTTAAAGTGAAAGGTCTTTTCCTCGCCCCCATTTCTTTCATCCTTTATTTTTATCGTGATGTTCTTGTTCAGATATGCAAGTTCTCTCATCCTTTCTTCAAGTGTGTCAAATCGGAATTCTGTTGCTTTGAAGATTTCTTTGTCCGGCATAAAGGTAACGGTCGTGCCGCTCTCACCACGTTTTACCTTACCAATTTCTTTAACTGGTTTTACAGGGACACCCCTTTTATATTCCTGGAAAAATATTTTGCCGTCTCTCTTAACCTCTACCTTAAGCCATTCCGACAATGCGTTTACTACAGATACACCAACGCCATGTAATCCACCAGAGACTTTGTATGATGATTTATCAAATTTGCCGCCAGCATGTAATACCGTCATTACAACTTCCAGAGCCGAGCGCTTCTCAACGGGGTGCATATCTACCGGAATTCCTCTTCCGTTATCAGCTACTGAAACCGTTCCGTCTTTATTAATCTGAACATCTATTTTATCACAATAACCAACCATGGCTTCATCAATACTGTTATCAACAACCTCGTTAACAAGATGATGAAGACCGCGGCTGCTTACGTCTCCGATATACATTGCCGGTCTTTTACGAACTGCTTCGAGACCCTTTAGAACGTTAATGTTTTTAGCGCTATATTCTGCTTGCTTTTTATCTTTAGCCATATATTATCCGATAAACCTTATTTGGTTAATTCTTTTTTCATTAAAATATTTATTAGTTTTTTCAACCAGCTCTGTTTCCATAAACTTAAGTTCGTTTCTCCAGGCCGGATTCTCAACCTTCAATTTCAAAATTTTTTTTTCACATGAAAGCGGGGTTGCTACCATTTCCAGGTTAGGAAAAATTTCGTGGAACTTCACCACTACATCAGAAGAATCTACAAGCTCGCGAATGCCCGCCAGGGATCTTTCTTTCCTGAAAATTTCCTTTAAACTTTTAAAGCTGCTATGCATAAGTGATTTTACTGTCTGTTTGTATTTTAATTATTTTGTCTCTTTTTCCGGTTCTTAAAAACGAAAAGTTTCCAAAATCAGTAAGGGTAATAAATGCTTGTCCAACAGTTGAAAGATAGTTGCTAATAGCAGTTGCGCGTTCAGCATCAAGTTCTCCGAATACATCATCCAAAAGAAACAGGGGGTTGTTTCCTGTTTTATCATTTAGGTAAAAATATTCTGCAAACCTTAAAATAGTTTGAAATGTTTTGTGCTGCCCTTGTGAACCGTAACTTTTTAGGTTCATTTCGTTAATATCAAAAATAAAGTCGTCCCTGTGTGGCCCAACGAGGTTTGTTGCCCTTCTAAACTCATCTTCTTTTTTTTGTTCAAGCAATGAATAAAAACAGATTTCGATTTCTTCCCGACAACTATCCTCCAGGAAGTAATAGCTGAATCCCGGTTCTTCTTTATCGTCAAGTATTTTACTGTATGATTCTTTTATATAGGGAACGAACTCTGAAACAAAAGAAATCCTGTGTTTTATTAATTCCGTTCCAACCTGAACCAGTTTTTCGTTCCATGCCTCAATTTCCTGGTCTTCTGTTCTGCTACCTTCTCTAATTTTGTTTAAGAGATAAGACCTTTGTTTAATGATTCGGTTATATTCAAGTAAAAGATTTAAATACGTTCTGCTTGCTTGTGATATTACTGAGTCTACAAATCGGCGTCTCTCGGCTGGATAGCCTTGAGTAATAGAATGATCTGCGGGTGAAAGTAATACTACTGGAAATTTTCCGATCATATCTGAGAATTTATTTATCTGTTTGTTGCTCAATAATAATGTTTTCTTATTGTCTAAAATGGAATAAATTATCTGAACATTATCGTTTGTTAATCCCGAAAACTTACCGTCAATATAAAACCTGTCTTCTCCTATTTTAACAGCCTCAGAATCTGATGTTGTAACACAACTCTTTGTTGTACAGAGATAATAAATAGCTTCCAGAATTGTTGTTTTACCAACCCCGTTTCCACCGACTATGTAGTTTAGCTTATCAGTAAATTCTATGTGAGTATCGGTGTGCTTTCTAATGTTTTTCAGGCTGATTGAAGATAGGAACATTTTAAGTATTTAGTCGAACAGGCATTAAAAGAAGCATAAGATCTTCTCCCTCCTGTTTTTTGCCTGGTTCAATTATACAAGCTTTGGTAGGAGAATGAAGTTTAAATAATACTTCTTCATCTTCTACATGTGTTAAAATATCGTTAACATATTGTGTGTTGAATCCAATATCCATTTGCTCACCACTGTATTCACAATCTATTTTCTCAACAGCATTAGAACCCAAATCAATATCTTCAGCTGATACAACAACATTATTTTTCTTGATTGAAAATTTAACTTGCTTTGAACTGGAAGAAGAAAAAAGCATCATTCTTTTAACTGTTGAGTGAAGAATGTGTCTATTTATTCTCAATGTGTTTTCATTTTCAAGCGGAATAACACTACTATAAGCCGGATATTTTTCAGCTATTAGTCTTGAACTAAATTCCACATCACCCATGATAAATGAAATATGAGATTTCCCAAGATAAATTTTTACATCTGTTTCACCTAAAAGTTTTGATAAAACAGAGATAGCTCTTTCTGGAACAATATATTGCTCCTCTGAGCTGGTTTTTATGTTCTTGTATATCAAGCGTACAAGCCTGTGCCCATCTGTTGTAACAAATCTAAGACCCTCGGAAGCGAACTCAAGTAGTGTTCCTGTCATTGCGGGTCTCATATCTTCCTTGCTCATTGCAAAGGAAGTTTGGTCTATTGCTTTTTTAAGATCCTTGCCATTTATTAAAAGTTCTTTGCTTTTGGATACTGCAGGCGTTTCCGGGAAATCTTCAGAAGGAGAGTAGCTAATATTGTAGACACCATTTTCTGTTGTTAGCGCTATTTTTGAATTTCCTTCAACGCTGAAATTAATCTGCACATCTTCCATAGACCTTACAACATCATAAACTAATCTTGCCGGTATAACAATGCTTATATCTTCAGTGGCAGTAACGTTTATTGAGGATTTAAGAGATATTTCCAGATCCGTTGCATGAACAATCAGCAAACCCGCTTTTAATTCGAACAGGAAATTTTCCAAAATAGGCATTGGGGTTCTCGATGGAACAGCCGGAATTATTTTAGATAAGAGTTTTTCTAGTACTTTACTGTTTACTTTAAATTCCATTAATTTCTCTCCTATTAAAGCACAGAAAAATACTAAAAAAGGAAGGGAATAACAACGATATTAAGCACAAGGATATGCGCTTAAAGAGATGATTTAAATGATCACCGAGTGCTTATTTTCCTCGTTTCAAAGTAACGGGCTAAGGACCAATCGGGTTAGGATCTGCCTCAGTTGTCTGATCAGCTGAAGTTGTTACACTAACATAAAGAATATACTCTCCCGCTATGAAAGTACTAGTATATACCACTAATACTTTTATACCTGCATCCATTACGATGGTGCCAGCTCCTTCACCTTCAACTGATGAACCAGTAGTGCCGGCAGGAATCTCATATATAGTCTCATATTCAAATTCACCCTTATCAATTTCCTTTAAAATTACTGTAGATCCATTTGGAACTTCTACCCTAGAGCCACGGAAATTAACGAAAACATCATTCGAAGCCAGGTTTTGAAATGTTATACTATTGTCCACTGTATCTGAGCAACTTAAGAAACCAACTGATAAAACTATCAGGAAGAAAAATATTATTTTTGTATTCATATCTTTACTCTAAGTTGTTTTAATTTTTTTATTTTATCTGCATCTACAAACAAAAAATAGACCAAAAAAGACGTTAAATCAATTAAAAATTATGTTTATTTATGGAGTTAATTATAATGTCATCCACATCCTTATAATTAATATAGTTTATATTTTTACTTAATAATAGTAAATATTACCATGTTAGTATGTTAATTATACAGCAAAGCCTATAAATTAAATAAGTTACAAAACCGCTTGTATCTTCATGATGTGGAGTATTTCTTAGCAAGTCTGCTTTATATTTATTTAAGTTAAGAACTTTAAGTTACAAACAAGTAGTGAGGCAGATGGTCACAACTAATCAACACAGAGCATCTAATCGAATACATAATAAAAGAAAGGTTAGGTTGAAAACTCTATTTTGTCTCTCAGCTCCTCAATTATACGATTAATAGAACTATCTTTAGTTTTATAATCTTCTATAGCGTTGCACGCATGAATTACAGTAGAATGATCCCTACCACCAAAATGAAGCCCGATTGTTTTCAATGAAGATAAAGTTAATTCTTTTGATAAAAACATAGCAAGTTGCCTGGCCAGCACAATTTCCTTTTTACGAGTTTTGTCCCTTATTTTATTTTCAGCAACACCCAGGTGTTCGCAAACTACTTTGGTGATAGTTTCTATATTAATGTTATATGTTTTCCTATCGGTTGCAATTTCCTTTACTGTTTTTTTAGCAAGCTCAAATGTTATTTCTTTTGAATTCAAAGAAACACTAGCAAGTAATTTTATAAGACATCCCTCTAGTTCGCGTATATTTGATGTTATATTACTTGCAATGTATTCTAATATCTCGTTGGATACAGCCATACCATAAGTTTCAGCCTTCCTCTTTAAAATAGCTATTCTTGTCTCAAGTTCTGGTGGTTGAATATCAGCTGTTAATCCCCACTGGAATCTCGAGATTAATCTCTCATCAAGCCCCTTCAGGTCTTTGGGCGGTTTGTCACTAGATAAAATTATTTGCTTTCTTGACTGGTGAAGTGTGTTAAATATGTGGAAGAAAAGATCCTGGGTTTTTTCTTTTCCTATAAGAAACTGTATATCATCTATAATAAGAACATCCATACTTCTATAGAAATTAGAAAACTCATTGACCTTGTTTGACTGTATAGACTCAACGAATTCTACCGTAAATATATCCGAGGAAAGGTATATTACTTTCTTCTCAGGGAAATTTTTTACAATTTGATTACCAATTGCTTGAATAAGATGTGTTTTGCCAAGACCAACACCACCATATAGGAACAAGGGATTAAAAGAAGTCCCACCGGGGTTATCGCTTATTGCACCTGCGGCTGCACGAGCTAGTTGATTACCCTCTCCTTTAATAAAATTATCGAAAGTATATCTTGGATTAAGATTGGATTCAATGTTATGTTTGGGTTTTGGTCTTTCGAGTGAGTTTGATTGGGCTCCATTATTTGTTGAAACGCCGTCTTCTGTGTCAGCAGAAGACTTATCTTCAGCAATTATATAAGTTAGCTTTGCCTCCTTGCCTAAAACTTCAGTGATTGATCTGTTAATTAAGGCATTGAAATGCTCATCTATCCATTCCCAGAAAAACTGACTGGGAATCTGAACCTTAAGTGTAAGGTTATTTAAATCAATTGGCTTTATCGGCAAAAACCAGGTATTATAAGTCATCATGGAAACGTTTTCTTTGATTTTAAGAAGACAGGCTTTCCATGCTATTGTAGGATCGTCTAAGGTAATTTTTTCTGAAATTTCTAATTCTTCCATAACACTTATCCACAGATCAAGAGCATCATAAAACTAATAGTATGCCCTCAATTATAAGAAATTATTAATAAAGCTCTAAACAGCCCACAACTTATCAACATCAAATGATAGCCGGCAAGCAGCCGTAATTAAACAACTTAGAGGTTTGGGCGACAAAACTCCACACACAATGAAGTAATTATTAAAGCATAGATACTAGATTTAAAATGTGGAACGTTTTCACAACACGAACCAATCCACAACTTATCAACATTTTAAATAGCGGCCCGTGTCCATAAAAAAATAACACTTAGTTGCCATCATAGCAAATTAATTTTAATAATATTTAGCTTCTTTTCCTGGTAATAAAATTATGGAAATAATGTTTTTGATAATCAGGACTTAAAGGCTTATTTTTGTTCTCTTTTTAATGAAAATGGAGCAATAAAATGAAGAGAACATATCAACCTAGTAATAGGAAAAGGAAAAACAAACATGGCTTTAGAGAGCGAATGAAAACGAAAAATGGAAGGGCTGTTTTATCAAAAAGGAGAGCAAAGGGAAGGAAAAAACTAACAGTTAGTGACAAATAGTAGAAAAGAAAAAGAGAATTCTGGCGCAAATATTTTTATTGAGAGAATTAAAAATAAAATTGAATTCGAAAACATTTATGGTTTTGGGAAAACCGTTTTCTCAAATGATAGAAAAGTAAAGGCGAATTATCTTTTTACTATACATAAAAACCAGACGAGTTTAAATTACGCTGTGGCAGTTTCATCAAAGAATGGCAACAGTGTTTGGCGGAGCCGATTTAAGAGATTAATAAGAGAGTCAATTAGGGCAGAAATAATTCAGACAGGAGAAATTATTTTACCTGGTGATTCGAGTTTGTCTATAATTTTTTCTCCGGGAGTAATAAACCAATCAAGCTGTGAAAAAATTTTTCTCAAAGATATAAGACCTGCTGTTTCAGATTTATTGATTAAAACCAGAATCAAAGTAGTAATGAAGTAAATAGAATCAAATTATGTTTAGAAGAGACATTTAAGTAATAATGATACGAGCTGAACTGAATGGATAGGAATACAACAATTGCATTTGTTCTCATAGGCGCCATATTGATAATTTGGTTGTTTATGAACACACCCGAGAAAAAGGAAGAATCCGGAAGCACCCAAGACACAACTAAAGTAGTTGAAAAAGAAACAGAGGATTCTTTAAGGATTATAAAAGAAGAGAAAATACCAGAGATTGTCCCAAAAGAAAAGCATGACGAAAAAACACTTGGCACATTTTCAAGCTCAGCTGCAGACTCAGGAAGAATAATTACAGTTGAAACAGATTTTGCTATTTATGAAATGTCCACGCGGGGAGGAAACTTTCATAAGGTATTTTTAAAGAAGTTTAATAACTGGTACTCTTTAGACGTAAATGGTGGAAACGATTACTACAAGACCTCTGTTCAACTTATTAACTATTCTGTTGATAACGCTTACGACATTGCTTTCGTGAGCTCAGAGGGAAAAGCAATAAACACAAAAAACCTTGCATTTAATACGCCTCCAAAAAGCAAATATACCATATCAGGGCAAGACACTTTAGAAATTATATTTAGGCTGGAACTAGACCAATCAAGAGCAATTGTTAAAAAATATATTTTTAATGCCCAGGCATATTTGATTAAAAGCGACATAGAGTTTATTGGCTTTAGAGGCCTGATAGCCGACAACACATATGAGGTTCTGTGGGAATCTGGGATTAGATTTGTTGAAAAAAACAGCACTAACGAAGCGAACTTTTCAAGTGCGGATATATACTATGGTGATGAAAAGGTGGTTGTTGATGCTCCCGGTGATGGTGAAAAAATCAGCAAGGAACTTAATGGACGGGTTGACTGGCTGGCTGTTAGAAATAAATATTTCGCCGCAATTATGATACCTTCTGATCCCGGACAAGTTGAGGGCGCATATATTGAGGGACAATCCTTTCCTACCAAAGAATATGGGATAAAAGAACTATATAGCGTGCGATTGGTTGTCCCTTTCAAGGGCAAGGATTATGAAAAGAAAACATTTGGTCTTTACATTGGCCCAGTTGATTATGATAAGCTTAAAGGTATAAGCGATAATCTTACAGCACTTGTAGATTTTGGAACCTTTTTTGGATTAGAATTTATAGTTCGTCCAATCGCAGAATATTTATTATTGCCCCTCTTCAACTTTCTCCATCTTTTTATTCCTAACTACGGCTTTGTAATTATTGTCTTCTCATTAATTATTAAAATTATTGTTTACCCGCTGACCCGCAAGAGCTATGAATCAATGAAAAAGATGCAACTTCTTCAACCCAAAATAACTGAGATGAAAGAAAAATTTAAAGATGATCAGCAAAAGGTACAAAAGGAGACGATGAAGCTGTATCAAACATACGGAATAAACCCTGCGGGTGGTTGTTTCCCAATGCTATTACAGATGCCAATATTCATTGCTTTGTGGGGATTATTCCAGGCAGCCATAGAACTTCGTCAGCAACCGTTTATTTTTTGGATTAACGATCTTTCTGCCCCCGATCTGATATATGATCTGGGGTTTAAGCTGCCAATTTTTGGAATACAGGAAATTAGTGGGCTGGCTCTACTTATGGGTATAACAACATTCGTCCAACAGAAAATGACGATGAAGGATCCGAAACAGCAAGCACTTGTATATATGATGCCAGTAATGCTAACAATTCTTTTTATGACCTTTCCTTCTGGCTTAAACCTGTACTATTTTATGTTTAACGTTTTCTCCATTGGGCAGCAATATTATATAAATCATAAACAAAGCGATGTAGTCCTTGAGCCTGTTGATCCTTCAAAAAGGAAGAAGGGGTTTATGCAAAAGCTTATGGATGCAGCCGAACAGCAGTCGAAGGGGCAGCAAAAGGGCAGGAAGTAATATAAAAGGTAATTTCGTCTTTTTAAATCACATCTTCTTTAAATCCCTTTGTTTAATTTTGAAGCGTGAACTTTTTGAAGCAAATACTGCTAATGATATTTTTGTTGCACACTTCGTTTTTGAGTGCACAGGAATCGCAGCTAATCCCACTTAAAACAAAAACATTAAAACTTCCATATGGGCTGGAACAAAAGGTCCCTACTTGTGAGCCCATTGTTGGGCTTGCACTGAGTGGAGGTGGCGCCCGCGGGCTTTCACAAATTGGTGTTATTAAAGCACTCGAAGAGGCAGGAATAAAAATTAATGCTATAAGCGGAACGAGTATAGGAAGCATTATTGGTGGTGCCTATGCATCAGGATATTCTGTAAATGAAATGGACTCGGTGGTTATTAATACAGATTGGAACCAGCTGCTCTCAATAAATAACAATTCTGAAAGAAGAGAACTTTTTATTGATCAAAAAATAAATGAAGATCGTTCTCTCCTCACACTCAGGCTCAATGGCTTTAGCCCAGTTATACCCACATCTTTTAATGAAGGGATAAGACTTTCAAATTATTTAACAATGTTGTGTTTGAATGCTCCTGTAATTCCGGAAAAAAGTTTTGATGATCTATTAATAAGATTCAGAGCTGTTTGTACAAAGCTGGTAGAAGGAAGCCCAATGGTTTTAAGCGCGGGTTCGCTTGCAAGGGCCATGAGGGCAAGCTCAAGCGTTACATTCTTGCTATCTCCGGTAATGATTGATTCCATAATGTTGGTTGATGGTGGCCTTGTTTCCAACATCCCGGTAAGCACGGCGTTAGAAATGGGCGCGGATTATGTTATAGCTGTTAATACAACAAGCGGGTTACGAAACGAAGAAGATCTCGAATTACCATGGAACATAGCTGATCAAACATTAAGTATTCCAATGAAAAAGCTCGAACGAATCGAGCTGTTAAAAGCAGACTTTATTCTGGAACCAGAAATTGATAAATGGTCATCTACAGATTTTATTAATATAGATTCTTTAATTCTTGCGGGATATAATTACACAAAGCGCCTGGCTCCAACCATTAAATCTCATATAGATTCTTTAACCAGATTAAATTCGGGAGTCAGGAAAACTTGGTTAAGGAATATTATATTCCCCAGAATTTCTGACGATGTTGTGCTACCATATCTAAAAAAATATAACACAGCAGACTCCGTTTCCAGCTTTGAAATATATGATGATATGGTAGAACTATATGAAACAGGAAGATACGACTCGTTAAACATATACATTGGAACACAAGGTGATTCAACCGAAATAGATTTTCTTTACTTCCTTAAACCGATAGTAAGGGAAGTTGAATTATTATCGGATGTGGTTATCGATACTTTGAACAGCAGCATGCTTATAGGATCGCTTGTGGGGAAACCTTTCGACGGAAAAATAATTTTTAATGCTGCCAGAAAACTAATAAGCACTTATAAGAAAAATGGATATGTTTTATTCAATCTTCAGCACCATAGCTTTGATAAAGAAACTGGTAAGCTAACCCTCGAATTCAAAGCAGGGACTATATCCGGAATCAACATTAATAGCGAGACAAGCAAAACCGTTATCGACAGGGAATTTAACCTTAGGGTTGGAGAAGCATTATTATATTCTGATCTTGAGAAAGGTTTGCAAAACCTTAGAGCAACAGGTCTCTTTGATGATATATTTTTAATGGTTGAGCGGCTGGATAGCAAGGTTAACATTAATTTATTTATTAAAGAAAAGATATCAAGCCTTCTAAAACTTGGTTTTTTAGTTGACAATACATACAACGCACAATTAGGTATAGATTTAAGAGACGTAAATCTTTTAGGTAGCGGGACCGAGCTCGGGCTTTTTCTTTTTGGTGGTGCAAGAAACAGAGCCTATATTCTTGAACATATAGCATATAGAATTCTTGATAGTTATTTCACCTACAAACTAAGTGCATATTATAAATTCAACGATATCAATGTTTATAACACAAGTATATCTGAGACAGGAAACACATTCTTAAGCAATAGTGTAGGCAGGTATAGACAAATATTCTATGGAATGTCCCTATCACTCGGAACCCAGCTTGAGAAATTTGGCAAGTTGATTTTTACTGGCAAGTATCAGTTTGACCAGGTTCTAAACAAAGAAGGAATCACAGAAGAGCCGTACAAAACAAAAATAGTTGGGTTAAGGATAAGTGCAACAGTGGACAACCAGAACAAATATCCTTACCCCGAAGACGGACTTTATTTTAATGGCTTTTATGAAACAGCTCAAAGTTTTCTGGGTGGCAATGAGGGTTACCTGATTGTTGATGCTGATTTGAAATATTATTATAAATTTGCTTCTCAACATGTAATCTCACCCAGAATAAAAATTGGCTTTGCCGATAAAACCCTTCCACTAAGCGAACAATTTACTTTGGGCGGGCTTTACTCATTCTTTGGCGCCCACGAAAACGAATTTAGAGGAAGACAAATCTTGCTTGCTTCCTTTATGTATCAATACAAACTGCCATTTAAAATATTTTTCGACACGTATACCTGGTTCAGGTATGATCTTGGCTCAACCTGGAGCGTACAAGAACAGATAAGATTTAAAGACCTGAGACATGGAATCGGCGGGGCAATTTCTTTCGACACACCAATTGGTCCCGCAGATTTTTCGATAGGACGAAGTTTTATCGTAAGTCAGGGATTGAAAGAAAATTCTTTCGTTTGGGGAGATATTCTGTTCTATTTTTCAATTGGTCATGCAGTGAGCTTTTAATAAACACCAGCTTATAAATTTTTCAAGGGCAATAATTAAAAACTCACTTCTCAAAAAAAACAACCCTGCCAGTATCAACATCGTAAAGGCCACCAACGATCTTGATCTTGCCCGTCCTTAATAGCCCAGAGATGATAACGCTTCGTTCATAAATTTTTTTAATTGTCATCTGAACATTTAATTTGGTTACATTAAAAACGAAGGAGGGGTTGCTTCCATTTCTCTGGGCTTGCGTTTCCGTTTCACTTTCGATAACGGGCTTTATCTTCCCTAAAAGTCTTGTTAAACGTCCCATCCTTATATCATCGCAGGCAGCAGTAATGGCCCCACACTTTGTATGACCCAACACCACAATAATTTTTGATCCGGCAATTTTAGTGGCGAACTCCAAACTTCCCAGGATATCTTCATTTAAAATATTGCCGGCGACACGAATGCTAAAAATATCTCCAAGTCCCTGATCAAAAATTAATTCAGCAGATGTACGCGAATCCATACAGCTTAATATTGCCGCAAAAGGATGTTGACCCGCGGAAGTGTCATTGACTTGCTCTAATAAATTACGGCGAGCTTTAAGGTTGTTTACAAACCTTTCATTTCCATTCCTTAAAACTTCCAATGCTTCGTCTGGTGTTAATTTATCCCGGAGTTCTTTAGTAAGAGTTCTCATTTATAAAATAATAAGTTAGTGTAACAAGATTAACAACAAGATGTATGTTTCAAAAAAAATGATTGGACACATATCAGCTCATCTTTGCTGTCTGGAAAGACAACCCTTGATTAGGATATAATATATAAACGGCTTCGATAAAATAAACTCATAACGGCTATGCCCGGTTCTCTTTTGCAAGCTTATAAAGCTCCATGTATTTCTCTGCTGAGCGTGTCCAGCTAAAGTCCTGTTTCATTCCGTTCTTCTGAATTTTCTTCCACACATCTTTAAACTTAAAAACACTAATAGCACGTTCGACAGATTTGTACAAAGCATATCCGGTGTAATCATAAAACGAAAAACCATTACCATGATCAAAGCCATAATGGTTTTCTTCGTCCCAATCTTTTACGGTATCTGCAAGCCCACCGGTTTTTCTTACGATTGGAACCGTTCCATATTTCAAGCTGTAAATCTGATTTAAACCGCATGGTTCGTAACGTGATGGCATAAGAAACATATCTGCACCCGCTTCGATCAGGTGTGATAGCTCATTGTTATAGCCAATGTAAGAACCTACCTTAGCGGGCAGTTGGTTTGACAACCACCGGAATAAATCCTCAAACCTGTCTTCACCAGTTCCAAGAATAATCCACTGTGCATCCAATTTCATTAAGTCGTTTATTGCATCAGCGAATAAGTCAAACCCCTTCTGCAGAACCATTCTCGAAACAATTCCGATTAACGGGATATTCTCTTTAAATGGAATACCAAAATGTTCAAGCAGAAATTTTTTATTCTTCAACTTTCCACTTAGATCATTAATTGAATAGTTATAGGGCAAGTGTTTATCGGTCTCCGGATTCCAGGCATCGTAATCAACTCCGTTAAGTATTCCATACAGATCTTCTTCCCGTGGTTGTAAAGTCTGTTCTAATCCGACCCCAAACTCGGGGGTTAAAATTTCGTGTGCGTATGTGTTACTTACGGTGTTGATTATATCAGAGAAAGCTATCCCCGTCTTCATAAAAGATATTCCGCCACCATGCTCAACTGGTCCACCGGCATAATATAAATCATCCCGAATCTCCGCACTAAACAGAACTGATTTTGAAAATCTTCCCTGGTAACCAATGTTGTGAATTGTAAAAAGTGATGCTGTCTTATCGAAGAATCTGTCCCAGCCATAGTTATCTTTTATAAACAGCGGAATCAATCCGGTTTGCCAATCGTTGCAATGAATAACATCCGGCGCCCATTGCAATCTTTGTAATGTTTCTATAACTGCTTTTGAGAAGAGAATAAATCTTTCATCCTCGTCAAAATCGTCTGTATATATTCTATACCTATGGAAATAATGCGGGCAGTCGATAAAGTAAACATCTATTTCGGAATCAGGAAGCTTTGCTTGATGAATGTGAACAGATCTTATTATACCGTTTATCCGGATAAGCATTTCACCAATGTTCCAGTTGTATTTTAACTTGTGCAGGGATTCATCAACAAGAAAGTATTTAGGCATGAACAGCTTAACATCGCATCCAAGCTTTACGAGTTCTCGCGGAAGAGAGCCCGAAACATCGGCAAGACCGCCGGTTTTTGCGAAAGGAACTACTTCTGTGGAAACAAATGCGATTTTCATCTTTCTATGCTTTTATTCTGCAAACAAAGATAATTATTAAGTTTATCTTAATGAAGAGTTGAGATTTAAAAAGTCACGATAGATGTGAGCTGTTTTCAATAAAAAGATTTTTTATATTAAGGTAAGATGATTTAAGACCAAAGATCTTCCCCGCCAAGATACCCATTAATTGCAGCGGCAGCTTTCCGACCTGCACCCATTGCCAAAATTACTGTTGCGCCGCCAGTAACAATATCACCACCCGCGAAAACTCCTCGCTTGCTTGTTTTCATTGTATTATCATCGGCTAGTATATTACCCCATTTGTTATAGTTCATATCCGGAGTGGTTTTTTGGATGATTGGATTTGATCCGTTACCAATAGCGATTACTGCCATATCAATTGGGATATCGTATTCTGATCCCGGAATTGGCACCGGACGTCTTCTTCCTGAAGCATCCGGCTCCCCAAGTTCCATTCTTTGAAGGGTGACAGACCCCAACCAGCCATCCTTATCACCAATAAATTTTAACGGATTGGAAAGAAATATAAAATCAATGCCTTCTTCTTTTGCATGATGAATTTCTTCTTCCCGTGCGGGCATTTCCACATCTGATCTTCTGTAAATTATATATGCATTTTTAGCACCAAGTCTTTTAGAGGTTCGAACCGCATCCATTGCTGTATTGCCACCTCCAAAAACGGCAACATTTTTATCTTTGCAATTAAAAACCGGGGTATCATATTCGGGAAAGCGGTAAGCTTTCATCAGGTTTACACGAGTAAGAAATTCATTTGAAGAATAAACGCCGTTCAGATTTTCTCCCGGGATGTTCAGGAAATAAGGAAGCCCCGCTCCGACCGCAATGAAAATTGAATTGTAACCATTAGCAAGTAGCTCATCCACCGTATCTGTAAATCCAATAACAGCGTTTGTTTTAAACTCAACTCCCAGTGCTTTAAGTGAATCAATCTCTGCTTTCACGATTGCTTTTGGTAAACGAAATTCAGGAATGCCATAAATCAATACTCCACCCAGCTCATGAAGTGCTTCAAATACTGTAACATCATGCCCCATTTGTATAAGATCACCGGCACAGCTTAATCCAGCCGGACCACTACCAACTATAGCAACCTTTTTTCCCGTTTTGGGTTTAAGTGTTGGTTGTCTTATTCCAACCGTTTCTCTTTCATAATCAGCAACGAATCTTTCCAATCTACCGATGGCTACAGGCTCTCCCTTTTTTCCGGTTACGCATTTGATTTCACATTGTTCTTCCTGGGGACAAACCCTTCCACAAATAGCAGGAAGAAGATTATCTTCTTTAAGTTTAGCTGCAGCACCAAGGTAATCTCCATCTGCAACCAGTGCGATGAAGTCTCCAATCTTTACTCCAACCGGGCAACCCTCTACGCAAGATGGTTTTGGACACTGAAGACAACGCATAGCTTCCATCTTTGCCAGCTCTTCCGTAAAACCAAGGTTCACCTCATTAAAATTTGATCTGCGATTATAGCCATCTTGTTCCGGCATAATTTGCCGTGGTATTTTCATTCTCTCTTTGTTGCTGATCTTTTCAGGCATATTTGTAAACCGTTAAATAGTTTCTGTTAGTTTTTGAGACAGAGCTTTTTCGCTTTCGCATTCATAGCTCTTCAGAGCATTAGATTCCTGCATAAGGTAAGTTTTGTTTCTTCTGCCAAGCGTTTCGAAATCAACTTTATGTGCATCGAACTCCGGTCCATCAACACAAACAAAAACCGTTTTTTCATCAACGGTCGCACGACAACCACCACACATTCCTGTACCGTCAACCATAACGGGGTTGAGACTTACGACAGTAGGAATATTTTTCTCTCTAGTAACTTCTGCAACTGCTTTCATCATAGGGATTGGGCCGATTGCCAGAACAAAATCTATTTGTCTACTATCAATTAATTCCTGCAACTGATCAGTGACAAATCCATGCTTACCATAGCTTCCATCATCTGTTGTAATAAAAACCTCGTCACAAATTTCTCTCATTTCTTTTTCTAGAATAACAAACTCTTTGGTCCTTCCACCAATAATTGATATTGTGTGATTCCCGGCTTCCTTTAGTGCTACGGCAGTAGGATAAGCAATGGCTGTTCCAACCCCGCCGCCAATGCTGACTGCAGTTCCAAAATTCTCTATGTGTGATGGTTTACCCAGCGGTCCAACAACATCCAAAACATAATCCCCGCTCTCAAGAGAATTCAGTTCTTTAGTGGTTTTTCCAATTCCTTGAACAATAATTGTAATTGTTCCCTTTGATGTATCAGAATCTGCGATCGTTAATGGAATTCTTTCGCCAACTTCATTAATTCGAATAATAACAAATTGACCAGGCTTTCTTTTTTCGGCGATCTTTGGTGCGGAGATTTCAAATCTTTTTATGTTTGGAGCGATAAACTTTGCGGATATGATTTTATGCATATTTTAATCCCTGTATTGTAACTAAAACGTAGCACCATGAATAATGCCACATACAGGATTTTAAAAAGCTTTTCAGTTGCTACATTTTGAATACCAATTCAAGGAATTTGTGATTTATAAATGAATAGATAGGTTTGAATTATGATCTGTTCTTACTTATTAAAAAAATTTTTACTATGTGTGAGAATCTATTGTCTGCGAGATATATTTTTTAGTGTCAACTAAAGAAGATAAAGCAGCTAATTAGAAGGTGCTAGAAAAGGGAGCGAGATTTAATTTCTAATAAATCTAAGAGGGAAAAAATGCAGAGAATAATTAATGACCTTAATATTTTTCTTGATGGCGATGATAAAAAACCACCAATCATTTTTGTCCATGGGTTTCCATTTGACCATTTTATGTGGGACAAACAGGTAAAAGAATTCGGCAAAGACTACTATTGTATCAGGTATGATATAAGAGGGCTGGGATCGTCTTCTGCTGGCAATGGGCAATTTACCATGGAGATGTTTGTCGATGATCTTGAACTAATAGTAAATGGACTGATGCTCAACAAAACGATTTTGTGTGGATTGTCGATGGGCGGATATATTTCATTAAGAGCTGTTGAAAGAATGCCGGAAAAATTCAGCACACTTATTTTATGTGATACAAAATCGGCAGCAGATGATAATGAAGGAAAGCTTAAACGGGCAGCAGCAATCAAGCAGATAAATTCAGGAGACATTGAGTCATTCATTGATGCCTTTGTCTTGAATTGTTTTGGTGAAAAGTTTGTAAAGGAGAATAGTGCCGAATATAGAAAGGTTGTCGATCGGTCAAAAACTAACAATCCAATCGGAGTTAAAGGCTGTCTGCTTGCAATGGTCAGCAGAACAGACACAACAGAAAGTCTTTCAAACATAAAAATTCCAACACTGGTAATATGCGGAAGCGA
>JBATIA010000050.1:0-1631 GCA_049667415.1 Ignavibacteriaceae bacterium | reverse complement strand
GGTAACGCAGGACTTGTTCTCGCATTTTACGGGATTGGTGCGTTTATCTCAGCTCCCTTTTCAGGAAGGTTAAGTGATAAGATCGGTGCGCTCAGATTGATGACAATATCTTTAATATCAACAGGCTCATTTCTTTTTCTATATTCCGTAATCACAGACTTTATCTTATTCCTGGCACTTACTTTTGTATGGGCAATATTAAGCGAAGCATTCCGCCCGGCAAGCATGTCTTTTATTTCAAGTGAGATTACTTCCGACAGAAGGAAAACTGCTTTTGCACTTAACAGACTTGCCATAAATCTTGGAATGAGCATCGGACCATTGGCCGGGGGAATACTTAGCACAATAAATTTTCATCTTCTTTTTTATGTTGATGGAATTACTACTCTCGTTGCTGGTGCATTCTTAATATTTTCACCATGGGAAAAGCATGCGCCAATAGAAATAGTAGAGAAGGAACAAAGTGTTGTTCATGAAAAAGTAAGTGTGTTTTCAGATAGGAGATTACTTTATTTTTTAATTGCTCTTATTCCGGTTGAGATCGTATTCTTCCAGCATATTGGTGCTTTACCTTTATTCATTGTTACAGAATTAGGTTACTCAAACGCGGTGTTTGGATTTCTGACTGCAGTTAATACAGTATTAATAATTTTTATTGAAGTCCCATTAAACGATGCAATGCGTAACTGGGAAGACTGGAAATCCATTGGACTAGGTGCACTGTTAAGCGGTATTGGTTTTGGACTGATGGCTTTCACTCAAACAATTCCGCCGATTGTATTGCTGATTGTTATCTGGACTTTCGGAGAAATGATTTTCTTCCCTTCTGCAGGTGAATACATTGCTAAGATTGCGCCTGTAAAACAACGCGGTGAATATATGGGTTATTTCCAGATGTCGTTTAGCTTTTCTTTTATGGTTGGTCCCTGGTTAGGGGCATTTGCACTTGAACATTTTGGTTCTTTTAATCTTTGGATTGGATGTTTAATATTAGGGTTAATTTCGGCAACTATGCTAATCAAACTCAAAAAGGAAATAAAATGAGCGAATCTTCAAATTGGATTGATTTAGGTCCAACCGAAAAATTTATTTCGGATAAAGTTACAAGTATTAAAATTGATAAGACTACTCTGGCAATAATCTATAAAGATGAAAAATTTGGAGTGATCTCAGGAGTATGTAATCATGTTGGTGGACCACTCGGTGAGGGGAATTTAGATGGTGAGTATGTTGTTTGTCCGTGGCATTATTGGAAATTTCATTTTCAGACCGGCGAAGGTGAACCCGGATATGAAGCAGATAAAGTTCCTTCTTATAAATGGAAAATGGAAAACGGAAACTTGTGGGTTGATCTTAATTCCAAAACTAAAAGAAGCAAAAGTCCTCATGAACCACATCCGCTTGCAAGACCGATTAAGCGCAAACCTGGCCATGTTAGATTTGTTGGTATTTCCACTACCGTTATGAACAAGGAACATCCTCGTTTCAGCACATCAGACTTTTTGCTTGAAATGGCATTGAATCATGCAAAAGAAAAAGGATGCGAAACAAAATTAATAAAACTTAATGATCTTCATTTCAGAGCTTGTGAAGGCTACTATTCAAAATCTGCAAGAGCTTGTACCTGGCCT
>JBATIA010000049.1:0-1691 GCA_049667415.1 Ignavibacteriaceae bacterium | reverse complement strand
CTCAAACAGGATTTCGGGTTCTGAATTCAATTTCAATATTGTAGAAGCCGGTAACTGGGTACTTTACAACAAAGAACATATTAATGAACTTGAAATGCAAAAGTATGAGTTTCCGGATTTTTCGATTCTAAATACAAAAGAATTTAAGAAAGTAACATCGTTCAATGATTTTGTTCTCTATGAAAAATTGCCCTGAATTTTATCTCATTATTCCTTCAAACATTTTTGTAAATTTGTCCGTCTGATTAACACCAAAAACTGAATTAATGGAAATAATAGAATACTCTGAAACCTGGAAAGATAAATGGGATCAATTCGTAGTTGAATCTAATAACGGTACTATGTTCCATATGCAAAAATTTTTTGATTATCACAAAGCGGGGAAATTCGCTTTCAACCACCTGATTTTTCTTGAAAAAGGAAATATAATGGCTCTATTGCCTGGTGCGCGAATTGGAGACCTTTACGAATCACCTATAGGTGCAAGTTATGGCTCAATAGTTACAAAAGATATAAAGTTTGCTGAAGCGATGGATATTGTTTCAACGCTTCTTGAGTACGGAAAAAAAGTTGGCATAAAAGATTTTCTACTTACCTCTGCTCCTCGTGTTTATGAAAAACATCCAAACGAAAATCTCGACTTTGCTATGCTCTGGCAGGGATTCAATTACGATCTGCACTACATTTCAAGTGCGATAAAATTAGAACCAAATGAAGATATCATATCACGGTTTCAACAAACAGTTAGAAGAAATATCAGGAAGACTTTGAAGAATCCCGATATCAGAGTGGAAATAAACGATCGCTACAATGAATTTTATCCGATACTCATTGAGAATAAAGCCAGGCACGATGTCAAGCCCACTCATTCACTCGAAGACCTCATTAAATTAACTCAACTGTTGCCGGATAAATTAGTTCTCTTTATGGTTTACTATAAAAATAAACCTATTGCAGGCTCATCTGTATTTATTTGTAACGAAACTGTTACTCTTTGTTTTTACAATATGCTCATTTATGAATATGAACATCTTAAACCAATCCATCGTGTAATGTACGACGTTGTCAAATGGTCAACTGAAAAAGGATACAAGTACGTTGATATTGGTGTATCACAGGATACTAAAGCAGATAACCCAATGACACCAAGTATGAATCTAATCGACTTTAAAGAGAAATTTGATGCTAAGACTGTAATGCGCAATACTCTCCGCAAGAAGTTATAAAATATCTTCGCTAAAAAATGAGCTCCAAGAAAAAAGTCCTTATCACATTCCTCGGAAATATCAACTACGATACACGTTGTAAAAATCTTTATGATACGCTCAGCGCAAGCGGCTATGAAGTTGAGTTCATCGGTTTCGATTGGCTGACTAAAGGATTTGTGGAGACACGAGATGACATTTCAATTTTCAAATTGAAAAAAGGATTGCTTTCAATTTCTTTTTACCTGAAATTTATCTGGCACATAAAATTAAAGCTACTTTCAACGAAGGCTTCAATAATATTTGCTGAGGATATTTATACACTCCCCTTTGTTGTAATATTTGGTAAACTAAAACGCGCAAGAATATTCTACGATTCACGCGAACTATTTGGTTACCTTGCTGGATTAAAAAAGAAAAAATTGAAACAGCTATTCTGGAAGTGGACTGAAAAGATCTTTATCAAAAAAGCAGAATATGTGATGG
>JBATIA010000048.1:0-4394 GCA_049667415.1 Ignavibacteriaceae bacterium | reverse complement strand
TCAATCCGGAAAATAAACTCAGCAGAAGTATTTGCCAGATCTGAATTGTGCTGGTCAAAGTGAGAAAAGCGAGAACAGAAGCCTGAATCATTGCTAGAGTTTGCGTGGCTATTATTATTTTGTGCTTATTGTATCGGTCAGCTAAAACTCCCGCAACAGAAGCTAAAATAAAAGTTGGTATCTGGGATGAAAATCCTACTAGCCCTAAAAGAAATGCAGAGTCAGTCATTCGATAAACCAGCCAGCCAAGTGCTACCTGCTGCATCCAGCTGCCTATTAGTGATAAACTTTGTCCACTAAAGAAAAGCCTGTAGTTTTTATGACGTAGTGCTCTTAGTGTTTGCTTAACTAAACCGGATTTCATATTTCAAAAATGTAAAATGTTTATCTTATTACCTCATTGTGCAAAAATTAAGTTAGCCAGAGATGACATCTTTTTTAAAAGATGTCATCTCTTTTCTCAGTATAAATTGATTTATTAATGGAAGTTTGTTCCAGAGCTGAAAATATTCTATGCATAAATTATATTTGTGATTTTACGAAGAGCTCAACGACTTCCTCCCAGAAGAAAAGAGGAAAAAACGATTTGCACATCAATTTATTGATCGAACTTCTGTTAAAGATTTAATAGAATCGCTAGGGATACCTCATACTGAAGTTGACTTGATATTAGTTAACAGGAAATCAGTAAATTTTAGACATTTGATTAATGACGGAGATGACATTTCCGTTTACCCGGTTTTTGAAACGTTCGATATCTCAGATGTACAACATTTAAGACCAAAACCATTGCGAAAACCAAAGTTCGTCGCAGATGTTCATCTCGGAAGATTAACCAGATATTTAAGAATGATGGGCTTTGATATTTACTATAAAAATAATTTTTCTGATGAGGAGATTGTGAAAATTTCATTAAAAGAAAGAAGAGCGATCCTAACCCGCGATATAGGAATTCTTAAAAGAAATGAAGTTACCCACGGGTATTTTCTAAGAAGCAACAAGGTTGCAGAACAAACACTAGAAGTTATTAAAAGATTTGATCTGCAAAAATCAATTAAAGAGTTCACGAGATGCCTTGATTGCAATCAATTGTTAGTGCCTATAAAAAAAGAGATGGTAATTGATGAACTTCCTCTAAAAGTTGCACAAACGCAAAACGAATTTTACCAATGCCCTTCCTGCAAAAAAATCTACTGGAAAGGAACCCATTATCAGCGAATGTTTTCATTTATCCAATCACTAAAGAATATTGAATTATAATTGGCTTATTTTTGTTTAGTTACATAAAGAAATTCCCGTAAAACAATTTTTACATTATGTGGGTATTACTTCGTCTTATAATCGGCATAGCTCTACTTGTTGCAGCAGAATTTTATTTCATTAAACGATTAAATGTTGCTGTAAAACATTTTTATCCAAAATTCTACCAGGAAAAATTTCGTTTGATTAGAAAAATTTTTCTTGTCTGGATGAATCTTTATCCCCTGGTGTTACTTTTTATTTTCATATACTTTGCAGTCACAGCCTCTTATTTAACTGCGCCAGAAAGTAAAATAGTTGATTACCTTTTGATTTATCCTTTCTGGATTTCCTTCATTCTTATGATTCAATGTTTCCTGTTTTTCATACCAATGGATCTGATTAAGTTATTAACATCTATGTTAACAAAAATAGATAAAGAAATTTTAGTGCGAGTTCATTCGGCTCTTGTTTTTATTATAGCAGGGTTTTTTATTCTCTACATTCCTATAAGAGTGATATACGATTACAATATTGTTGACGTGAGAGAAATTAAATACGAATTAAAAAATCTTCCAACCTCTTTAGAAAATTTTAAAATCTCTTTTATCTCTGATATACAGGCAGATCATTACACAGATGAAGGAAGACTAAATAAATTCATAAACACGGTCAACTCACTCAACCCTGATTTGATATTGATTGCCGGGGATTTGATAACAACCGGGCCGGATTATATCGAATTAAGTGCAAGAGAAGTTGGCAAGCTTAATGCAAAATACGGAGTTTACTCATGCGTGGGTGACCACGATAACTGGGCTTACAGAAATGATTACGCCAGAAGCCTTGCCGAGGTTGAAGCGGCATTATATGCTAACAATGTTCAAATGATTGATAACGGCATAAGGAATATTAACGTTGATGATGCTGAAATTGAAATTACATTCATCACAAATACTTACGTGGAAACTGTGTCTGAAAGTGTTCTGGATAGTCTTTCTTCGAACAGTTTTGGTGATTTAAAAATATTCCTTGCACATCAACCGAGACCGCATCTGATTGAGAGTGCTCAAATAAATAATTTCGATTTGTATCTCGCAGGTCACACACATGGCGGTCAGATTACTTTTGTTTTCCCATTTATTCAACTAACTCCCACAATGTTTGAAACAAAATACACCCGGGGAGACTTTTGGTTTGAAAATCCCGACAAAGCCGGGAAAAGTATGCTGCTTGTAGTAACAAGAGGTCTTGGAATGTCATTGGCTCCAATTCGTTACAATTCAACTCCGGAAGTAACTTTAATAGTGCTTAAAAGCAAACGTTAAAATCACAAAGAACAAATCCCAAACATCAAATAAATAACAAATTACAATGTTCAAATTCCAAATTGTTTGAATATCGGAAATTGGTTGTTGGATATTATTTGTAATTTGTGTTTTAGAATTTGGTGCTTCACAAGAATATGTATACACTTTCAGAATTAAATATCTATCCCATTAAATCACTCGGAGGAATAAGTCTTCAATCGTCAGAAGTTGAAGAACGAGGACTAAAGTATGATCGAAGGTGGGTATTGGTTGATGATTCAAATAAATTTTTTACTCAAAGAGAATTTCCTGAAATGGCATTGATCAAAGTTGTTGTTGGGAAAAACGGATTACATTTGAAGCATATAACAAAAAATGTCGAACCTCTTGTTGTTCAGTTTGATTTTGAACATAAAGAAAAATCAGATGTTGTTATCTGGGATGATACCGTTGAGGGTGAATTTTATAATAATGAGATAGATCAATGGTTTTCAGATATCCTTGATACAAAATGCAGGTTAGTAAAATTGCCGGAATCAACAAGAAGGGTTGTTGATAAAATGTATGCAAAAAATAAAATTGTAAGTTTTGCAGATGGATATCCTTTTTTAATAATCGGCCAGTCATCCCTTGATGATCTTAATTCAAGAATGGAAATCCGATTGCCAATGAACCGGTTCCGCCCGAATTTTGTCTTCACCGGTGGGAAGCCTTATGAAGAAGACAATTGGAAAATGTTTAAGATAGGGAATGTAACGTTTCAGGCCGTAAAGCCATGTGCCCGCTGCGTTATAACTACAACGGATCAGGAAACAGCAGGGCGTGCAAACGAACCATTGCTAACACTTTCAAAGTACAGAAAAATAAATAACAAAGTTATGTTCGGGATGAATGTCGTCAGCGAATCTACCGGTCAGGTAAATTTAGGAGACAATGTTGAACCATCAAAGGCAAGCTTTTTCAATTCACTTCGGAGGAAGTTATGAAAAATTTTTTCGTGCGCATTTTTATATTAATTTGTTGTGCACTCCCCACATCACCTATTATCTCTCAGACTATCACTAAAGAAAATATTGAAAATTCTGAAATGATAGTTGGGCTTAATTTCACTGATTCTGAACAAGACTCAATGCTAACCTTTCTAGAGGAACAATTAGGCAATTATGAAAATATCCGAAAAGTAGAACTCGCAAATAATATTCCTCCCGCAATTTTATTCAATCCTATCCCTGCTGGGTTTGAATTTCCAAAAGAACAAAAACCAATTAGGTTCAGCGATTACTCTCATGCAAAACTACCGGAGGATATTAATAATATTGCATTTTATACCCTTGGTGAACTCTCCGAGTTAATAAGGACAAAGCAAATAACATCAACCGAACTGACAAAGTTTTTTCTTGAAAGATTGAAAAAATATGACCCGGCACTTCATTGTGTAATCACACTCACCGAAGAAAGAGCTCTAAGGCAAGCTAAGTTAATGGATGAAGAAATCGAACAGGGAAAATACCGCGGATTACTTCACGGAATTCCTTTTGGTGCAAAGGATCTTCTGGCAACTAAAGACTACAAAACAACCTGGGGTGCAACACCATTTAAAGATCAAATGATAGATGAAGATGCTGCTGTTATTAAAAAACTTGAAGATGCCGGTGCAGTGCTTTGTGCAAAGTTAACGATGGGTGCACTTGCCTGGGGAGATGTTTGGTTTGGCGGAATGACTCGCAGTCCGTGGGATACAACAAAAGGTTCAAGCGGTTCTTCGGCTGGATCTGCTTCCTCGGTTTCAGCAGGATTACTTCCATTCGCTATAGGCACAGAAACCTGGGGATCGATTGTTTCTCC
>JBATIA010000047.1:0-6317 GCA_049667415.1 Ignavibacteriaceae bacterium | reverse complement strand
CTACATAAGAAATTGATTCAAATGATGGATCAATCTTTTTTAATTCTTCTTCAAGTTCGTTCAGCATTGACCAAATTACCAGATGATAATCCTTACCCCAGGCATACCGGGAAACTTTGCCGTTTGATTTATCTTCGGAATAAGATTCAGGTGCGTAGTAGTTAAGTCCAAGTGAAATTACAGACTTTGTGTTTGGAAGAATTCGCTTTACATCTTTTCGCTTTTCAAAATTCCTTTCCATATAATCCATCCCGGCTTGATAATTACTATCAAGCCATTTCTGAAGATGTTCAACTTCTTTGTCCAAAGTTTGAGCTTTGGCAAAACCAACTAAATCAAAACCAACAGCTTTTGCTTTTTGAATAACAATATCATTTGAAAGAGTTCTGCTCACAAACTACCAGCTGTATTTTTTTGGATGAACTTTGACGTATACCTGGCTATCTTTTATTTCGACAGGATACGAATCCAATCCATTACTTCCTGAATCTTTTTTCCCGGTTCGAAGACTAAACTTCCAGCCATGAGCGGGACAAACAACGTACTCTTCTTCAACAAACCCATCATATATGAGATGTGTTTGCTGATGCGGACAAATATTGCTTAGTGCAAAAACTGTTGAATCTATTCTAAAGAGTGCTACTTCAACTTCATCCACTATAAACCGCTTACCAACTTTTTCTTTCAGCTCATCCAGTTTACAGATATACTGAAATCCTTCTTTTTCAATATTCTTCAAATGACTTGAATTTTTTATCAACTAAATATCCTTCACCTATTGTTTTTACAGTTGCAAAAGCAAACTCAGGATCATGACCAAAGAATAATTTCCAATCTTCTTCAATAGCCATCTTCAAATATTTTTTCTTTTCCTCCAGAGTTATCAGTGGTTGAAGATCATAACCCATGATGTAAGGGAGAGGAATGTGAGAAGCTGTTGGCATTAAGTCTGCACAAAATAAAAATGCATTATTACTATCAGAGATTTTCACCATCTGCTGACCGAAAGTATGTCCATTTATTAAGATAAATTCAATTTCGTCATCGAACTGTTCACCCTCACTTGTAAAGTTCAGAACACCTTCTTCAAACAAAGGATGAAAATTTTCGGCAGGATAACTTCCTTTATCCCTGTCGGAAGGTTTTATTGCCCAATCATAGTTTTGTTTTTGCACATAATATTTTGCATTTGGAAAAGCCGGTTCCAATTTACCTTCATTTGAAATTGTTGATCCTCCGGTATGATCAAAATGAAGATGGGTGAGAATTACATCGGTGATATCATAATTATTTAAACCAACTTTAGAAAGAGCCGAACTCATAGAAATATTCTCATCAACTGCATAGATATTTTTCATCTTTTCATCCCATTTGTTCCCCATCCCGGTATCGATGATTATTTTTCTATTACCATTCTCAAGCAACAGATGACGAGTTGATAATTTAATCCGATTCGCATCATCCGACGGATTTGTTTTTTGCCACAGCGGTTTTGGAACGATTCCAAACATCGCTCCGCCATCAAGCCTGAAAAATCCTGATTCTATTATACTTAATTTGTATTTTCCAACTTGCATATCATATTAAATTAATTAGAGAATTATCTTTCGCTAGGCAAATTAAAAAAGAAAGGTCTCAAAACACAAAAGTAATTTGCAGCACTCATTTTGTTTAAAATAAAAAACCCCGACAAAGCCGGGGTAAAACGGTTAAAATAATTTATCTGCCTAATCCATCCAGGTAATCTTTCTTCTTAAGTAGTTGTTCTTCGGTTTCAACATGCTTCGGATCGGGGATACAACAATCAACAGGACAAACAGCAGCGCACTGAGGTTCATCATGAAATCCTTTACATTCGGTACATTTGTCAGGGGCTATATAGAAAAATTCGGAGGAGTAAAATCCAGTGGCACCTGATGGAGCAGCATCACCATCACCATAAGATTTGCCAGCTAATTCCCAATTTACACCACCTTCATAAATTGCAGTATTCGGGCATTCAGGTTCACAAGCACCACAGTTTATACACTCTTCGGTTATCAAAATGGCCATAGTAGTACTCCTTAAAATTTAATTGTTTTTCTATTCTATAATTTAAAACAGAATAATTTGCTAAAAGTTCAACTGCAATTTATAAAAAATACCCTCCACATCAAGCCAAATAAGAGCTTTAGAGAGTGACATTTTTAATCTTTAATTACAGAAACCTCGACACCAAGAATTCTGCCTATATTCATTGAAATCAGCAAAATCACGACTGGAAGAACTTCGTAGTAATCTCTTAACTCATCCAAAAATCCCAGAAAAAATGTAAGAATTATTAGTGGAACAGCAATCCACAAAGCATCTTTAAGAAACTTTGGTTTTTCATCCCATCTGCTGAAAATCCCCAGAAAGATGATAAGCAATACAACAAATACGACTAACGAATACCCATTAAAAATCAGATAGTTTCTATCTATCAGATGAAATTCAACGAAACCTCCTGCATTATTAAGATAGATAAAGTAGAGTAAAATCTTCACAACCAAAAAAATGAATAATTGCGCTGCAATAAATTGTGTGTAAACCTTTTTACTAACTGATGAATCTTTATAGAAATGAATTGCAAAAATTAAAGTAAGCAGAATGATTGTTTCCTTATTAAAGCATGAAATCAAAAAGAGAATTAAAAAGTAATTCCATTTCCTTTGCTTAAGCAAAAGCAGACCTAATGTAAATAAAAATAGCGCCAGGAAATCATAAACGTAGTTGGAATAGTCAGGTTGAAACATTGCCGGGATTGCCAGTAGCAGAATAATTGTAATAATATTCTTAAACCACAAAGGCGATGAATAAATCTCATCAAATAATTTTCGGAAGACGTAAACAAAACCTAGTAGCGAAAAGTACATCAGGATCATAGCTATCAGGTATTCGGTAATGAATTCACTTTCCCATATTAATTTTTCAAGAACGAGAACTAAAAAATGACTGCTTTCCACTTTTTCTGTAAGTGAATCGTGAACTCCTTCCGGAATTACTTCACTTATTAATCGTACTGAAGTTGGGAGAAGAGTTCTGTAAACGAATGGTTTCCAGGCGGTTCCGTAAACCATTTCAGAGAACATCGACTGTTCATCTCCGTTTATAGGCGGAAGCTTTACAAACGCTATAAGAACATAAAGAGAAATAACTGCTAAGGTTAAGCGGTAGATAAATTTATTTTCAAGAAAATTTTTCATCAGAATTTTATTTGCAAATTAAGGTTTTTTACCATTATAACTGCTCTGTAAATAATGAAGGGCCTCATTTGTTTTTTTAAGATTCTTTTGAACAGCAAATTTTTCTGCGTTCTGGAGATTCCCTGAATAAAATCTCCACCATAGAAGAGTTCCGATCATCACTCCATCAAAAATTCTATCATCCTTAAAAGCATTAATTGTCAAATATCCCCATAGTACGTTCCAACCAATAGAGATAATTCCGCTTACATATTCACCCGTGTAAAATTGCCCGGCTCCCGGAATAATTGATAAAGCGTTCGCTAGTGTCACATTATAAAAATCATTATTAACCGAGTCGCAAAATACCTCAAGCTCAGAATTAACGCTGGCGAATGATAAGGAAGCCTTTTCCCATTCATCGGCAAAAATGTAAGCCCAGCCAGTCCAATAATTAATTTCATCTATTTTATCGTTAAATCTTTCATCACTTTTAAGATTATTAAGTAAAGAAAGTGCTCTTTCAGTTGTTCTCCTGAGAATATTGATTTTTATTATTTCTATTTTCGATTCATAAACCTCTTGACTTGTGCCAGCATTTATTTCTGCCAAAGAAAAATGATGAATCGCATCAGAAAATTTAGCGCCTTGCTTGTAGCTCAAACCTATTATTTTGTTAGCTTCATAAGAGTATTTTCCCGTCTCATCAAAAAATAATAGTCGTTTAAATTCAGTGACCGCATCAAAATAGTTCTCTTCATTAAAAAGTTTACTCGCATATTTAAACTGGTCGTCTAAAGTGTTTTGAGCACTTAGCTGAAATGCGGCGACAATCACAATCGTAAAAATTGAAAAATATTTAGTTGCAGAAGTCATACTCTGGCATAAAATAATTTTTTTGTTCGAGAAATAATTTTATTCCTTCATGAAAATCAAAATTGATTCTAGCGTTGAAAATCTGTGCAGCAGCAACCGACCCGTAAATATTTCCAGCATAGAAGAAAGTGCCTAATCCTGTAAATATCCATGCACGCGTGTTATGATTGGCCCTGAAATTATCGTAAGCCAGAAATGCGAGCAGACCGGTTGCTAACAGTGCGGCTATTCCATCACCCCATTCACCAGCATACATCTTTCCGCTGCCTGGTATAGCTGCGGAAAGTATTCCGGCAAGTGCAGGACTTTTATAAGATGGATTTACACTTAAATCATATAGAGGCACTAATTCTTCCTTTTGTATTGCATCGAACGGTTTTAATAAATTTTCTTCATCAATTCCACTAAAACGAGTTTCAATGTAATAGATCGACCTTAGTTTAAGGAAATAATTTGATATCTCTAAGTTCATCTCGAAAGGGAATGAATTTTTAGATACAGTAGTATGAAAATCTGAAGGTCCAAGTAAGAATTTATTCTTTAAATAAAGTTTTTGAGCTTCTACAGAAAATTCGGAAATATTTTTATTGGAATAACTAATCGCAGCTTGGTAATAAAGATTTAGCTGCGAATAGCATAACATTATTTTAAAATTAATCGTATCGTTTCTTATTACATCCTGAATTAATTTATACTCCTCAACCGCTCTTAAATAATCTCCCTGACAAAAAAGGTAATCGGCAAATTTTTTTTTGTTTTCGGGAGAGTGAAAATCAATTGTGTTTTTTTGTGAGAAGATTGATGCTGTGATAACCAGAAAGATAAAAATAGTTTGAGCCATTAGTCATCTACAATAAATGCAGGTGGTATGTATATAATTTTATCCTCACTTAGAGTATAATTCGTTGATGGATCATAAAAATATCCGTTTCTAACTCGCGGATATTGATAATGACCTTTCGCGGGGTTCATATCGCGCGTGAACCTATCGAAAAACATTAATGATGCCTGAAAGATATTTGTTTCTTTTATTGATTCAAGAAAAAATACTGAGCAGGAAGGACGGAATGGACAATTATCACCATCAACATCTGAAATAAAGAACCAATAAGCATTCGTGAACGACTTTGTTACTAATTCACCAGCGTTGTCTGACTTAAAAGAATAATTTCTTGGAATGAATTTGTTAGACTTTTCGTACGAAAATTCTGCTTTCTGCCATTTGAGACTATCAAACTGACAGAAAGCAGATGTTGAAATGAATAATAGAATGAAAAAAAATTTATAACTACTTTGAGTCAAGCAATGACCTTGCTATTACTATCCTTTGTATTTCGGAAGTTCCCTCATAAATTTCAGTAATCTTCGCATCACGAAGGTATCTTTCGACTAGATACTCTCTAACATAACCATATCCACCATGCACCTGGATCGCTTCAAGAGCACATTCGACCGCTATTTTGGAGGAATAAAGTTTCGCCATCGCAGCTTCTGCGTAATATTTTTTGCCAGCATCCTTTAAAGCTGCAGCTTTAAATGTTAATAATTTTGCAGCGTCAACTTTCATCGCCATATCCGCCAGTTTAAATTGAATTGCCTGAAGGGTAGCAATCTCTTTACCGAATGCTTTTCTTTCCTTAGAATATTTTAAAGCCGCATCCAGGGAAGCTTCCGCGATTCCTATGGCCTGAGCAGCAATTCCAATTCTTCCGCCGTTTAATGTATTCATTGCAAAATTGAAACCTTTACCCTCTTCCCAAACGATGTTTTCTTTTGGCACTTTACAATTTTCAAAAGTGAGCGAGCAGGTATCTGAGCTTCTTATTCCAAGTTTATCTTCCTTTTTGCCATGACCAAAACCCGGAGTTCCTTTTTCAACAAGGAAAGTTGAAATACCTTTGTGACCTTTGGATTTATCAGTCTGAGTCATTATAAGATGATAATCAGCGGTGGTTCCATTTGTAATCCAATTTTTTATTCCATTCAAAACAAAAAATTCACCATTCTTTTCTGCCAAGGTATGCTGTTGCGTTGCATCGCTTCCGGCTTCCGGTTCTGAAAGAGCAAATGCACCAAGTTTTTCTCCTTTTGCAAGAGGAATAAGATATTTTTGTTTCAAGAAATCAGATCCGTATTCTTCTAGTCCCCAACAAACAAGTGAATTGTTTACTGACATAATTACACCAAGACTTGCATCTACTTTTGATATTTCAATCATAGCAAGCACATAACTAATAG
>JBATIA010000046.1:0-1864 GCA_049667415.1 Ignavibacteriaceae bacterium | reverse complement strand
AGCGAATCCCGATGTTGAACTCTTTGGAAGAAGTTATCGTGAAGGTTTCACTGGTTTCTTTGTGCATGGTGAGAGAGTTTACGTATGTGAGTATTTCAATAATTATATGAGAAGATACAGATTAAATGATGGAATTTTTGAAGAAGAATGGTTAATAAGTGAACCTCATCCTACAAACTTTCAACGTTATTTTGCATGGTGCTGGGATTGGCAACCTGGACTAGAGCATGATAATATTTACGCTTCAGTTTTTAGAAATCAAGATACTCTTGTAGTTCCAAAATTTGGAAAATTTGCGGGTTATTATGTAGATGCAAGCGGAACAATTACTACTAAATCGGTAGGACCAGTTGCATGGTGGAATTATTTAACCTATGATCTAAACAATCCTAGTCCCACCGGAGAATTTACAACATATTTATTGGGCCAAAATTCTGATACAAAGATATGGGATACCCTTCAAGTTAATATCGCTGATTCTCTCTCTCTTTCTGGAATAAATCCGGATCTTTATAGTAAGCTTCAGCTTAAGTTTGATTTAACTGACTCCAGTTTTACAACAACAGAGCCAATGGAACTTAGCAATGTTCAATTTGATTATCATCCGCTATCGGATGTTTATTTCGAAAGGGAAGATTTTCATTTTCAACAAGATTCTCTTCTACAAGGATTTCCAGTTACTTTCGACTTTAAGGCAAGAAGCTACGGAGATTTACCTGCTGATTCGCTCAACCTGGATTTTTACCTGAATGGTCTGGATAGCTTAATTTTCAGTCAAATGGTTAGTGTACCTGCTGATAGTTCCTCTTCTACAATAGAACATACTATCGGAACTAATAAGCTTCTGTTTGAAAATGAAGTACGTACTTTCGGTGAACAAAATAAGAGGGAGTATTTTTATTTCAATAATTTAATTGATCAGACATTTTTTGTTGCAAGAGATTCTGTTCGCCCTCTCTTTGATGTTAAATTTGATGGGCAGGAAATTATTGATGGAGATATTGTATCTTCTACACCCGAAGTAATTATAAAATTGGAAGACAATAGTCCGCTTCCTCTAGATACTAGTTATTTTACAATAGTACATAACAATATACCTCTGAGATTTTATCAACCGGAGATAAGCTGGGATTATCAAGGTCCGGGTACTCCTTTTGTAATTACCTGGGCACCTGAATTAGCTGATGGCCGACATACTCTTGAAGTTCTAGGAAAAGATGCTTCTGGAAATTTCTTCGACTCAACTTCTTACAGAATTATTTTTTATGTTTATACAGATAATGACATAACAGATGTTTTCAACTATCCAAATCCTTTTGCAAGAAACACTCATTTTACTTTTCTTTTAAAGGGCAATGATAAACCGGATGAATTGAATATTAAAATTTACACTATTGCCGGTCGGTTAATTCGTGATATTAAGCTCGGACCATCGGATCTAATAACAAACTTTAATAAAATTTACTGGGATGGTAAAGACGAAGATGATGACGAAGTGGGAAATGGAGTTTATCTTTATAAGGTGATTGCAAAATTTCCGGATAAAACAAAAACAATCACCCAAAAACTTGCAAAAGTCAGATAATTCTTAGCACTATTAATATTGTTAAGAAACATTCTTAATTAATACTTATTAAGTTAGAAAGAAACATTTTATGTGTGGAATAGTGGGTTATATTGGAAATAAGAATTGCGTACCAATTTTATTGCAGGGTCTAAAACGACTTGAGTATCGTGGCTACGATTCGGCAGGAATTGGAATAATTCACGAGCATGAACCGGTGATTATAAAAAACAAAGGAAAAGTCTCCTTATTAGAGGAAAAGGTAAATGAGCTGGCCCTCAGTTCAGGCATAGGTATAGG
>JBATIA010000045.1:0-10098 GCA_049667415.1 Ignavibacteriaceae bacterium | reverse complement strand
ATTGTAGTCTTAGCAAACCAGGTTGCTAAGACCGGGAAGCAAATGCTTTACCTCAATATTGGTGATCCGAATCTTTATGATTTTCAGCCGCCGGAACATCTGGTGAAATCAACCTATGAGGCGATGTTAAAAAACTTTAACGGTTATGCACCCTCATCAGGTATACAGGATGCCCGCGATGCAATAGGGAGGGAAGCTGAAAAAAAAGGAATCAGTAATGTGCACGATATTTTTGTAACAACAGGTGCCAGCGAAGCAATCGATATTTGCCTTACAGCTTTGGTAAATGATGGTGAAAATGTTTTAACTCCAACTCCCGGTTACCCGCTTTACACTGCAATTGCAAGCAAGCTCTCGATGATGGAAAATCCTTATTATTTAAATGAAGAAAATGGATGGCTGCCTGACATCGATGATATTAAAAGTAAAATCAACAAAAAGACCAAAGCGATTATTCTAATCAATCCAAATAATCCCACTGGTTCACTTTATACTACAGAGAACCTTCAGCAGATAATTGATCTTGCACTGGAAAATGATCTTGTAATTTTTGCAGACGAAATTTATGACAAGCTTCTGTTTGATGGAAAGAAACACATTTCAATTGCATCGATGAATAAAGATGTTTCCTGCATTACTTTCGGTGGACTCTCTAAAAATTATATGGTCCCCGGTTTCAGGATCGGATGGGGGATTGTAAGCGGTCGTAAAGAAATTCTTGAAGATTATATGGAAGCTATAAATAAAATTTTAAGAGCACGGCTTTCAGCAAATCATCCCGAGCAATACGGAATTAAAATTTCTCTCGAAGGTGATCAGTCACATCTCGTAGAAGCAAATGCAAAACTAACCAAGCGCAGAAATTTGACAGTAGACATGTTGAATTCAATTGAAGGAATTTCGTGTGTTAAACCTGAAGGAGCCTTTTATGCGTTTCCTCAACTCCACGGAATTGAATCGGATGCTCACTTTGTAGCAGAGCTGATTAAAGAAACAGGAGTTGTCGTTGTACCAGGCAGCGGGTTTGGACAGGTTCCCGGTACTAATCATTTCAGGGTTGTCTTTTTACCCAATGAACAAATATTGGAAAAAGCATATAATTCCATTGGGGATTTTTTGAAAAAATACAAGGAAAAGCATTCTGAAAAAGTTGATGTTAAATAAGAGCACAGGAATATTAAATATTGATGGAATGTTTAGATGAGTTTATGCCCATAATTATAAACTTACTTTTAAAAACAAACTTGCAGCTATAAATCTAACTTTTCTCATTTCTTCTTTTATAAGTATATTTGCGTCCAAAATTCAGTTTCAATTCAACGAAATTTGTGGATAATTACTACTTAACAACACTCCCCAATGGGACCAAAATAATTTCCGAATTTATACCACACGTTAAATCGTTTACGCTTGGGTTCTGGTTTAATGTTGGTGCACGCGATGAAAATCTACGCAATAACGGCATTTCTCATTTTATTGAGCACATGTTATTTAAAGGAACCAAAAAGCGGACTGCAAGAATGATTGCTGAGGAGATTGAGTCTTACGGCGGTTATCTTAATGCTTTCACATCAAAAGAACATACTTGCTATTATGCAAAAGGGCTAACCGAAAATCTTGGAAGAACTTTTAGTGTTTTGTCTGATCTTATTCAAAACCCGCTTTTCAAAGAAAATCATATTAAAAAGGAAGCAGGTGTTGTAATTGATGAGATGAAGGACTTAGATGACAATCCTGAAGAATTGCTTTATGATAAGTTTGAAGAAATAGTTTTTAATGGGAACAAGCTCAGCCTGCCAGTAATTGGCAGGGAAGGAAATATTCGAAAATTTAATTCTGATGAGTTATTCAAGTTTCACAGCTCAAATTATAATACTGATGGATTGCTGGTTGTGGCTTCAGGTAATGTAAAGCACGATGAGCTAATTAAGTTAACCGAGAAATATATTACGCAGGAAAGCTCAGGAGTTCGCAAGAACAGGGATAAATTCAATCTCAAAAAAGTAAATGATGCTTTTATCGAAAAAGATGTCCAGCAGGTTCATACAATTATCGGAAGAGCAACTTACGGTTATAATGATAAAAGGAGAATACCGGTTAGATTTTTAACTGCTCTTTTGGGTGAAGGTAGCAGTTCCAGATTATTTTTAGCTGTAAGGGAAAAGTTAGGAATAACATATCAGATAAATACTTTCTTAAATTCTTACTATGATACTTCTGCTTTTGGTGTTTATTTTTCTACAAACCAGCAGCAGTATGCCAGAGTTATTGATATTGTTTATAAAGAATTCAGAAAAATAAAACATTCTCTTATATCCGATAAGGAATTAAAAAAAGTGAAAGAGTATCTTAAAGGAGGAATTCTCCTCAGTATGGAAAGCACTACCAACCGAATGATGAGAATTGCAAATTCAATCCTCTATTATGATAGGGTAATTTCTTTAGAGGAATATCTGGACAGAATAGACAAAATAACAACTGAAGATGTTCAGAAAAGTGCAAACGAATTGTTAAATGAATCGAAGCTTGTGAAGGTAATTCTTAAATCAGACACGAAATAAATTTGTAAAACCTGAAAAATTTATGCCGAATATTACTATAGATGACAAACAAATAGAATTCAAGCAAGGGCAGACAATAATTGAAGCTGCCCGTGACCAGGGAATTGAAATTCCTCATTTCTGCTGGCATCCGAAACTTTCTGTTTCTGGTAACTGCAGAATTTGTCTCGTTGAAGTTGAAAAAATGCCAAAGCTGGTAATAGCATGTTCTACTCTTGCTTCCGAAGGAATGATAGTTCATACAAAATCAGATAAAGTTATTGCTGCACAAAATGCTGTAATGGAATTTTTACTGATCAACCATCCACTCGATTGCCCTATTTGCGATGAAGCCGGAGAATGCAAGCTGCAGGATTATGCATACAAATACAGTGTCGGTGAAAGCAGATTTGTTGAAGAAAAAGTTCATAAGGATAAGAGAGTTTCTCTCGGTCCAAGCGTTATGTTTGATGGTGAAAGATGCATCTCTTGCTCGAGGTGCATCAGGTTCTGCGATGAAATAGCTAAAGATCCCGAACTTACATTCATTAAGAGAGGGGATAGAGTTACAATTGTAACTTACCCTGGTGAAGAGATGGATAATCCTTATTCGATGAACACGATTGATATCTGTCCTGTCGGTGCATTGACAAGTAAAGATTTCAGATTTAAAGCACGTGTTTGGGATATGTCTTCAACTAATTCTGTTTGCATTGGTTGCTCTCGTGGCTGCAACACAGAAATCTGGGTAAGGAATAATGAAATATTAAGATTGACTCCACGTCGTAACGAAGAAGTAAACAGCTACTGGATGTGCGACCATGGGAGAATGAATACATTTAAGTTTATCAATGCTGATTCAAGAATCAACGCTCCTCAAATAAGAAAAGAAGGCCAGCTGGTTGAAATTAGCTGGGATGAAGCTATCAATGAAGCTGTAGCGAAACTTAAATCTTTTCAGAAAGACCAGATTGCTGTTATAGGATCTCCTTACGCTACTTGCGAAGATAATTACCTGGTTGCAAAATTTGCAAAGTCAGTTCTTGGAACGGGAAATCTTGATTTTATCAGGCACAAGGATCCAGCATTTGCTGATGATATTTTAAGAACTGATGATTTGACACCAAACTCCACCGGAGCTGAGCTTGTCGGTGTTCAACCTTCAAAATCAGGAATGGATGTTCAGGGAATTCTGAATGCAATTAAAGAGAAAAAAATTAAAGCACTTTATTTAATTGAAGATGATATCGTTGAGGCATTCCCTGAATTTGAAAATGCAATTGCGGGTCTTGATTTATTAATTGTCCACGCTACAAATCATAGCAGAAGCACGGCCTATGCTGATATTATATTCCCTGCTGCAACCTACGCAGAAAAGAATGGTACATTTGTTAATATTTCAGGTGTAGTTCAGAGAATCCGTCCTGCTATCTCAGTAGTTGAGCAGGACCGTGCACTCGATGGAATGAGTATGAGTAGATTGGATAAGTTTGGAACCAAATGGGACAGGTGGGCTGCAGGTAAGAAAATTGATGCTCGTCCAACGTGGCAAATTTTGGCTTTACTTTTAAAAGCAATGGGACAGAAAATTAAATTTAATATGGCAGAAGAAATTTTTAGTGATATGAGTAATTCATTGGAAGCTTTTAAAGGAATAGACTACGATGACATTGGTGAACTCGGTGGAAAGGTTAAAATACAAATATCAAATAACGTCAAAGTGTCCTGAAAATGAGTTTACTTGAAATAATAATATTTGCGCTAATTAAAGTTATTATAATTGTTGCTGCAATTCTGGTAACAGTAGCCTATCTGGTTTATTTTGAAAGAAAGATAAGTGCATGGGCGCAGAACAGAATTGGTCCAAACAGAGTTGGGTGGCATGGAGCTTTGCAACCATTCGCAGATTTATTCAAGTTAGTATTGAAGGAAGATATCGTTCCTGATAAAGCTGATAGAAAAATTCATGCACTCGCACCTGTAATTGCATTACTAGTTGCTTTATCAACTTATGCAGTCATTCCTTTTGGACCTGATTTAATAATTGGAGATTATACAATCCCACTTGTAGTTGCGGATGTTAATATTGGAGTTCTTTTCATTCTTGCATTAACATCTCTGGGCGTTTATGCAATTACATTGGCAGGCTGGTCATCAGGAAGTAAATATTCACTGCTTGGTGGAATCCGTTCTTCTGCTCAAATGATTTCATATGAAGTATCGATGGGATTTTCCGTAGCGGGTGTTCTTCTCCTTTCAGAATCACTTAGACCCATTGCAATTGTTGAAGCACAATCAGGATGGATGTGGAATGCAGTTATTCAGCCGATAGGTTTTATTACATTTCTTGTCTCTGCTTTTGCAGAGACAAATCGTTTACCTTTTGATTTACCCGAAGCCGAACCGGAGCTGGTTGGTGGTTTTCACACTGAATACAGCAGCATGAAATTCGCTGGTTTTTTCCTTGCAGAATATGCCAATATGATTATTGCGAGTGCTTTTATCGTTACGCTTTATTTAGGAGGATGGCAAATTCCCTACATAGAAAAATTAGGTCTTGCACCAACTATTGAAACTTTGTTATGTCTGGGAGCGTTCTTATTTAAAATGGCAGCTTTACTTTTCTTTTTCCTATGGGTTAGATGGTCTTTCCCGCGATTCAGGTATGATCAGCTTATGAATCTCGGTTGGAAAGTAATGTTCCCGCTATCATTAATTAATATAGTTTGGGTCGCTGCTCTGATAATGATTTTTGGATTATAGGATTGTAATTACATTGTACTATGCTGTGTCTATTTCTATTATTGATTAAGAATATTTACAAACAGAATGGAAACCAAACCTAAAAGAAGAAGAATTAAAGATCTCAATATCTGGGAAAAGATTTATATACCTGAGTTAGTTAAAGGTTTATTACTCACTCTTCGAACTATGTTTAAACCAAAGTTCACCATGGAGTACCCGGAAGTTAAATTTGATCCTCCCGGTTCATATCGAGGTAGACCTGTACTCGTTCAGGAGGATAATGGAGTTGAGAGATGTGTAGCCTGTGGTCTGTGTTCCAGAGTTTGCCCTGCTCTGGCAATTGAAGTTCAGGCTGCTGAAACCGAGTTAGAAAAAGAGAGATATCCTGAAAAATTTGAAATTAATATGCTTAGGTGCATTTTTTGCGGTTTTTGTGAAGAAGTTTGCCCTGAAGAAGCTATTGTTATGAGCAAAGATTATGAACTTGCTTTTACGAGCCGTGAAGAAGCTATTTATGGAAAAGACAAGCTTTTAATACCTGTTAAAAATCTCCAGGATCGCATCGATTTCCTCCGCCAATATAAGTAGTTGAACTAATCAAATTAATTGCTTTTATTACAGTTGTATGTTTAAACCATTAAACATAATACTTTATTTTTTTCTCATTTTACTACCTTTTCAAGTAAATGCACAGGATAATTTCAAAGTCTTTGTCCCGGAATTTATTCCTATTGGTGGAAGTTTTGATATTTCATTAATTACTTCCAACAATTTTCCGGAGGCAGATAAGCTGGAAATTTATCTGATCCCGGATGTTTCATTAAGAATTAACAAAATAGAATTATGGACTAATGGTGGTAGATCACAAATTCTTGTCATTTCTGATTTCCTTCCTGGTTCTTCAGAATTAGCACAAAAAGTTACAATTGATTTAACAGACACCACATTTTTTTCTTCGGGATCATTTTTCCAATTGGTAATCCATTTAAAATCTGATCAAACAAATTCAAATAGCATGAAAGTCTATGGGAAATTTTCATCTAATGGTAAAGTTGTTGGACATTTAATTAATTCGAACAATGACTTAATATCAGATCAATCTAATTTCCACAATCTTTCGTTCAGTTATTATGAAAAATATTTGACAGCTGAATTTGCAGCCAGTTTTAATAAGAATTCTTATCTGAACATACCTTTAGTTTACAATTTTGATGAGACCTTAATTGCAGAATTTTGGATGAAGTTAAAAAGCTTTAATTCAAGTTTTTTGGAAATTATTAATGGTGAGACAAACAGGATTGAATGTGATTTATCGGTTAATGAAAATCAAATGTTGGAAGTTAAGTCGGGGCTCAGTGATCTTTTCCAACTGAAACCACAATTCATTTCTGATAATATCTGGTATCACTTCAGAATCTCTTTTAATAAAAGCAAGTCAGAATTAACTTTTTTCTGTAAAGGGAATGAGTATGCAAAAATTGAAGTAAAAAATTATTTCACCTTTGATAACCTTGTTTTGCACTTTCAGAATAGCGATCCATCAGGAACCTTCAGTATAGAACAATTTAGATTAGTAACCGCTAAAAACTCTATATCTGGAATAAATAAAAACAGAAATTTCTCAGAATATTCGGATGACAGCTCCGAAGTAATTCTCCAGATGAATTTTTCTGAAGCCGAACTAATCAATTTGTTAGATCAAAAAATGATCTCTTATGAAGGAGTAAAATTCAGCAAGTCTGATGCGCCAATTTTCCCCCGGGCTCCTGAAATTGATGTTAAATTATTAAATAATTTTTATGAAATAGAATGGAAGGGTGGTGAATTCAGGAACGCTGATTATTATATTTTAGAAAGAGCGATTGGCAGTGGAGATTTTTTAAATATAGGTCGTGAGGAAGCTGATAATGATGAGAAAAAATTGTATTCATTGCTAAGTGAAAAGCCAAATCAGCATGACATTGTTTACTTCAGAATAAAACAAATCAATAAAGATGGATCCAGCATATTTTCAGATGTTGTGAAAATCGGACAGGGTACAGTTGAAGATATAATCCTCGGACAAAATTACCCGAATCCTTTCAATCCGACTACATTAATAGAGTTTGAATTACTTCAGGATTCTGATGTAGAGATAAAAGTTTACAATCTTGCCGGGGTGGAGGTTTCTTTGTTGCATAAAGGTTTTTTATCACATGGAATTCATCAATTTGAATTTGATGCAAGAGGTCTGCCTTCTGGAATTTATATTTATCAAGTAAATACTGCTTACTCAACAAAAACACACAAAATGATTTTGACAAAATAGTGTTATCAGTAGCATCCAACCGAAAAGTAATTTAGATTAACATTATATGCTTTCAAAAATTCTATCCAGCGCTACTTATGGAATTGATGCTTACCTTGTTGAAGTGGAAACGCACGTTGAGAAGCAAATCCCCGGATTTATAATTGTAGGATTGCCTGACAGTGCAGTTAAAGAGAGCCGGGAGAGAGTAACTGCTGCTATTAAAAACAGTGGCTTTGAATTTCCGCTAAAAAAAATAACAGTAAATCTTGCCCCAGCTGATATAAAAAAAGAAGGTAGCTCTTTTGATTTACCAATTGCAATCGGACTTCTTTCAGCTACAGAATTCATCGAATCAAATAAATTGAGTGATACAGTCTTCCTAGGAGAACTTTCCTTGGACGGAATGCTTAGACCCATTAAAGGTGCGCTGCCTATTACGGTCGAGGCAAGAAAAAAGGGAATTAAGCGAATTGTTCTTCCAATGGAATCATCTCTTGAGGCATCTATTGTGGACGATATTGATGTCTACGGTGCTAGAAAATTGGAAGAGGTTGTGGATTTTCTTAATGGCACTTTAGATTTGAGAACGGTTAAATCAGATACAAATGAAATTTTCTCAAGAGTTAATAGATATCACCTTGACTTTTCAGATGTAAAGGGGCAGGAAAATGTGAAACGAGCTCTTGAAGTTGCTGCTGCAGGGGCTCATAATATAATAATGATCGGACCTCCGGGTTCCGGTAAAACAATGTTAGCCAAAAGGTTACCTACTATTCTTCCTCCGCTAACATTCAATGAGGCATTAGAAACAACAAAAATTCATAGTGTGGCTGGAATACTATCCAGAGATACAGCTCTTATTACCGAACGACCTTTTCGAAGTCCCCATCACACAGTTTCGGATGCTGCGCTTGTGGGTGGTGGAACTTTCCCTCGACCGGGTGAGGTATCTTATGCACATTATGGAGTTTTGTTCCTTGATGAATTACCTGAATTTAAAAAAAATGTATTGGAGGTTTTAAGACAACCGCTTGAAGATTCAAGGGTTACAGTAAGCAGATCTAAACTATCACTGGAGTTCCCGGCAAATTTTATGCTTGCAGCTGCAATGAACCCCTGTCCCTGCGGATACTTTACTGATCCAAACAAAGAATGCACTTGCACTCCGCCTTTAATACAAAAATATATGGCAAAAATTTCAGGACCTCTGCTTGATAGAATAGATATACACATTGAGGTACCTGCTGTAAAGTACAAAGAGCTCGCTGCAGATTCACCGGGAGAAAAATCAGAAACCGTAAGGGATCGTGTTATCAATGCACGTAATATTCAGATAAACAGATTCAAGGAATTAAAGTATATTTTTAATAATGGCGATATGGGTTCAAAAGAAGTTAGAAAATATTGTAAATTAGATAGCGCTGGAGAAGAATTGCTTAAAATGGCTATGACAAAGTTAGGTCTGTCAGCAAGGGCTTATGACAGGATACTAAAAGTCAGCAGGACTATTGCCGATATAGACAATTCTGAGAATATCCATCCTCAGCATGTTAGTGAAGCCATTCAATACCGCAGTTTAGACCGTGAATTGTGGAAACATTAGGCTTCATATTACCATTTCTCAATAACTTGCATTTTTAACCTTAAAAAAATATATTTGATGCTCGGTTTTTGCATAATTGGGCGGACGCCGGAGTTGGAGAGCCGGGGCGGACTGTAAATCCGTTGGCGAATGCCTTTGGGGGTTCGAATCCCTCGCCGCCCACGGATTTTAAATTTGTTTTTGCGTTTAAAAAAAATTAGCATAATCTTCAATTTCTTGTTATCACAACTAATTTAAATTTTTATTTCTGTGCAGTAAGGTTAATTAATAATAAGTCACAACTATAATATGTTAACCCGATGTTAGAATGTTCTTTGTAGAATCTTGGCGGGAGTAACTCAGTTGGCTAGAGTCACAGCCTTCCAAGCTGTTGGTCGCGGGTTCGAGTCCCGTCTCCCGCTCTACACAAATGCTGACGTAGCTCAGTTGGTAGAGCACATCCTTGGTAAGGATGAGGTCACCGGTTCAATCCCGGTCGTCAGCTCAAAGAAAATTATTAGGAGTAAAGAATGGCAAAAAGTAATATAAGACAAATCATCACATTGGAAAGTACGGCAGGAACTGGATATAGATATACTACAACTAAAAATAAAAGAACTCATCCATCAAGAGTTGAATTTAAAAAGTACGATCCGGTTGCTCGTAAGCATGTTATATTTAAAGAAACAAAATAATACGTCAGTAGCTCAATTGGCTAGAGCAGCGGTCTCCAAAACCGCAGGCTGGGGGTTCGAGTCCCTCCTGACGTGCAACCAATAATTGTTATAGTGAAATGAAAGAAAAAATAGTAAAGTTTTTTGAAGATGTAGTTAAGGAAATGAAGAAAGTAACCTGGCCGACTAAAGCCGAACTTTTAGAATCTACAAAAGTCGTAATAGTTGTTTGCATTATTCTGGCTGGATTTACTTATGGTATTGACA
>JBATIA010000044.1:0-2077 GCA_049667415.1 Ignavibacteriaceae bacterium | reverse complement strand
CGGAAGATTGGAATAAAAAATTAATTGATATGAATGCAGCCAAACTGGAAGATGAAGACATTCTTTGGGCAGACTATGTTTTCATCAGCGCAATGTCAATTCAAAGTGAATCCGTTGATGAAGTAATCAGCAAATGCAGGAAGTTAAACACAAAAATCGTAGCCGGCGGACCTTTATTTACCAGTACTTCAGAAAATTACAAAAACGTTGATCATTTAGTTCTTAATGAAGCTGAGATTACTCTTCCGCAATTTCTTAATGATCTTCATGAAGGAGTACCCAAACAAAAGTACACTTCAGAAGAATGGGCAGATATTGCAAGCACACCTTTGCCTCTCTGGAATATTGTCCCGATAAAGAATTATACATCAATGAATCTTCAGTATTCACGCGGCTGTCCTTATGATTGCGACTTTTGCGATATAACGGTTCTGTATGGAAGAAAACCACGCACAAAAACTAAAGAGCAGGTAATAGACGAATTAGATGCATTATATTTTACCGGGTGGCGCGGCCCTGTTTTCTTTGTTGATGACAATTTCATTGGCAATAAAGGAAAACTAAAAAGAGAAATTCTTCCAGCAATTGCCGAATGGATGGAGAAGAGGAAAAATCCTTTTTACCTGAATACCGAAGCATCGATTAATCTTGCCGATGATGAAATACTGATGCAGTTGATGGTGCAAGCTGGATTTGAAGCTGTGTTTGTAGGAATCGAAACTCCAAATGATGAAAGCCTTATTGAGTGTAATAAACCTCAGAACAGAAACCGTGATTTGATCGCAAGTATAAAGAAAATACAACAAGCCGGACTAGAAGTACAGGGAGGATTTATTGTCGGTTTTGATAACGACCCGCCATCAATTTTTGAAAAGCTGACAAGCTTTATACAGGAAAGCGGAATAGTAACCGCAATGGTTGGTTTATTAAATGCACCGAAAGGTACAAAGCTTCAGAAAAGACTGGAAGACGAAGGCAGAATGCTGAAAAATTTTACAGGGAATAACACTGACTTCTCTATTAACTTTATTCCTAGTATGGATACAAAAGCACTTATCGAGGGATATCATAAAATCCTGGATAAAATTTATTCACCTAAGTACTATTACGAACGTGTTATGCGCTTTATGAAGGAATATGAACCAAAGAAGAAAAAAGTATTTCATCTTAATCCAAATTATATTCTTGCGTTGTTTAAATCAATATTTAAACTGGGCGTTATCGGTGAGGAAAGAGTATATTACTGGAAACTATTTTTCTGGTCGCTGTTCAGAAAACCACAACTATTTTCTCTGGCAATTCTATTTACGATTTACGGTTTTCATTTCAGAAGAATATCCAACAGCTACTATTGAAGTATTATGCAAACGAATCCATTTAAGGATTAGTTTCCTTATCATCCCTTTGCACTATTGAATTAGCCCGAATCTCTAAGTAGTTTATTAATCTGATTGAGAAACAGTGCTGATATTGTGAAATTGAGCAGAATAATTTTGTGGAAAAATAAAGTAATCGCACAAAAACAGAACACTTTTTATAAAAATAAATTAAGACTTGAAACAAAGCATTAAAAATTCAACACTCAACCGGATTGCATTTATTGGAAATTATTTACCACGGCAATGCGGTATTGCTACATTTACTACCGATTTATGCGAAGCTTTTGCTGAACAATATAGCAGTACAACATGCATTGCACTGCCGGTCAACGATGTCGTAGCTGGTTACGCTTATCCAACCCGGGTTCGATTTGAACTCACAGAGAAAGATATAGATTCTTACCTGAGAGCCTCAGATTTTTTAAATATTAATAATGTTGATCTGGTATGTCTGCAGTTCGAGTATGGAATATTTGGCGGCAAAGCAGGAAGCCACATCATAACTCTCTTGCATGGATTACGCATGCCTATTGTTACCACTTTGCACACAATATTAAAAACCCCAGACCCCGATCAGCGGCGTGTATTGGAAGAAGTTGCTGCATTATCAGATCGTTTGGTTGTAATGAGTGAACGTGGTTCTGAATTTTTACATGATATCTATAATGTGCCATTGGAAAAAATTGATCTGATTCCAC
>JBATIA010000043.1:0-2222 GCA_049667415.1 Ignavibacteriaceae bacterium | reverse complement strand
ATCGCGGGGTGGAGCAATTGGTAGCTCGTCGGGCTCATAACCCGAAGGTTGTAGGTTCAAGTCCTGCCCCCGCTACAAAAAAAGAATCCGGCATCAGCCGGATTTTTCTTTTTAAAATTTATTGTTTTGTGTTATAAGATTCTAACTTATTCGATTCAAAAAATTCATAGCTGGATATTAATGCGGATTCTCGTCTTTTTTATCCAGCTTATTCTTAATGTAAGTCAAATCATTTAGAATTTTAACAGAAGCCAATAATAGTACTGCCCCTAAAATGGATCCGAAAATAATAATTATACCCAGTCTCTTAAATTCACCCAGGGCTTCAAATATTTGTAAGCCTATAATTAATCCCACAACCACAGCAGCAATACTAAGTAATACCAGAAAAAGTCTTAACCAATTTGAATTTGTAGATTTTGAATTATCAGGCATTGGGTCACCCCGTGTTTAGTAAATAAAAAATTACTGACCAAAATTACATTATTCATTATCTAGCTACAATCAAGTTCCCGATGTAAAGTCAGATTTCCACTATTAAATAATAACATACTAATAAGAAAGAGTTAAGATTTTAATTTCAGCAACCGTCATTTAAATCACCTGTTCAATGCTTTCATAGCATTTTTTGCGTATCGCAGACCTTTTGTGAAACCGAATGGCGCAGCATCACTAATTTTTTTTAATTCATCCCCGGACAAATTTATCTCTACAGCTGCAGCATTCTCTTCAAGATATTTTATTCTTTTTGTCCCCGGGATTGGAACTATTCCGTCCCATTGATGCAAAACCCACGCAAGCGCTAATTGTGCAGGAGTGCAGTTTTTATCTTTTGCTATACTATCGAGATGTTCAACCAGCTTATAATTTTTTTCGATATTTCCTTTCTCAAACCTTGGATGATTTCTTCGGTAATCATCATCTGGTATTTCCTGACCCGGTTTAAAACTACCTGATAAAAAACCTCTTCCTAAAGGTGAATATGCTACAAAGCTTATTTTAAGTTCTCTGCAGAGATCAAGAAGTTCAGTTTCAGGATCTCTTGTCCACAATGAGTATTCAGTTTGTAATGCATCTATTTTGTGAACCATATTTGCTTTTCGAATCGTGTTCGGAGCTGCTTCGGAAAGTCCTAAAAATCTTACCTTACCCTCTTTAACTAATTCAGCCATTGCACCCACTGTTTCTTCGATAGGAACGTTTGGATCAACCCGGTGCTGATAATACAGATCGATGATATCAATATCTAACCTCTTTAAACTGGCATCACAACATTTTTTTACATACTCTGGTCTTCCGTTCACTCCAAGGAAACTCCCATCCTCACCACGTACATTCCCGAATTTTGTAGCCACAACAAATTGATCCCGTTTACCATTAATAGCCTTTCCGACAAGTATCTCATTTTTACCAATACCGTACATATCTGCAGTATCAAGAAAATTAATTCCAAGCTCCAATGCACGATGAATAGTTTTTATTGATTCATTATCATCACCTTTTCCATAAAACTCTGACATGCCCATGCATCCCAAACCAATTTTTGAGACACTTAAAGCACTTTGTCCCATGACAACTTTTTCCATATCGTCTTCCTTATTTGTTTGTTAAGAAATTGGTACTATAAATATATTATTGTCTTATATAAGAGATGTTATTAAAATTAAGTAATTCATGGTCTGAATCTGAAAAGCAAAAAATCAGACTTTTCTAAAAAGAACTATTCGGTTGGTGTTGGTTCCAACAGCATTATTACTTATTCCCCAAATATTTGCTGTCTTGGTAAAATTCTGAAGGTTGATAACGATACCCAGGCACTCAAACCCTGCTTTAATTCCAAGAGGAACAACATTCTCATCAAGCTTTACTTTACCTTTTTTCACTTCACCAACTTCAAATGCCACGTGTCCGTCTTTTTTAGTTATCTTATTAAGTTCTACAAACACCTCCCCCATAACTTTTTCCCATTCTTCCAATTTCTTGGCAATAGTAATTTTTTTGGAAACTGCTTTCGCATCAATATTGTTAAACCAGCATCGCAGCCAGTTATCCTCATTATAATTTACAATATCTAAGAAAGGAGGAGATGTTACAGTAAGATTAATGGAATTCTTTTTCATATTCTTAGTCTGTCTTGCATCATTATTTAAGAATATTGCTTTAGAACCAATTTTCTTTAGTTGTTCAACTAAATCCCGGTTAATATCAGAAGTTAAATCCCG
>JBATIA010000042.1:0-3628 GCA_049667415.1 Ignavibacteriaceae bacterium | reverse complement strand
GTGATGGATAAAGCATGGGCTGTTCGTGCAGGGATTGGGTGGCTGGGAAAACACACAAATGTTATCAATAGAGAAATTGGAAGCTGGTTCTTTATTGCTAATATTATAACGAATTATGAATTTGATTATGCTGAACCCATCACTGATTTCTGTGGAAGCTGTACCGCTTGTCTCGATGCGTGTCCGACCAATGCAATAATTCACGAATATGTTGTGGATGCAAACAAGTGCATTTCTTATTTGACTATCGAAAACAAAAGTGAAATCTCAGCAGAATTTAACGGTAAGTTTGATAACTGGTTATTTGGCTGCGATATCTGTCAGGATGTTTGTCCCTGGAATCAGAAATTTCCGGTTGAAACCCTGATAAAAGATTTTCATGCTCAAAATAAAGAATTGAAACTTGACGATATTCTCGAAATGAATGAAGAAGAGTTTAAAGAAAAATTTAAAACCTCTCCGGTTAAAAGAGCAAAGCTAACCGGAATGAAAAGGAATGCTTCTTTCCTGAACAATGATTAACTGCTCAACTTTTTCAGTTAGTCTCAACTGAATCTTTTGTAAATTTACGCCATCAAATCTTCAGAAATTAATTTTTAACTATAATTCACTCAAGGATAAGAAATGGCAGATAATCATCACAAAATTATTATAATTGGTTCAGGTCCTGCAGGATTCACAGCGGCACTTTATAATGCTAGAGCAAATCTAAAACCTGTGATATTTGAAGGTATGCAGCCAGGTGGACAATTGACTATTACAACAGAAGTGGAAAACTATCCGGGATTTGAACACGGTATTCAAGGTCCAGCTTTGATGGATGTAATGAGAAAACAAGCTCACAGATTTGGTGCGGAAAGTATCTACAAAGAAATTACTGAAGTTGATTTTTCAAAAAGACCTTTCAAACTAAAATCTTACGATGATATTTATACTGCTGATGCAGTTATTGTTGCAACTGGTGCTTCCGCAAAGCTTCTTGGTTTGGAAAGTGAAAAAAAATATATGGGTTATGGTGTTTCAGCTTGTGCAACGTGTGACGGATTCTTTTTCAAAAATCAAAAAGTGCTTGTAATTGGCGGCGGCGATACTGCAATGGAGGAAGCAACTTATCTTACTAATCATGCATCTGAAGTTACAATCATTCATAGAAGGGAAGGTTTCAGAGCATCGAGCATTATGCTTAACCGAGCACAGAAAAATCCGAAGATTAAATTTATGCTTAACAAAACGATTAAAGAAGTAGTCGGTGTTGAGCAGAATGGAATAAAAAGAATGACAGGTGTTTTGCTTGAAGATACCCGCGATCACTCAACCGAAGAATTAAGAGCAGATGGTCTTTTCATCGGCATAGGTCATCAACCGAACACAGCAATCTTCAAAGGTCAGCTTGATATGGATGAAGTTGGATACCTGAAAGTAAAATCTGGTTCAACTTATACAAATATTGAAGGTGTTTTTGCTGCGGGTGATGTTAGTGACAGTAAATATCGTCAAGCTGTTACTGCTGCAGGTACTGGTTGTATGGCTGCACTTGATGCTGAAAGATGGCTTGAGGCTCAAGAGGTATAAACCTGGAAATGTCATGCTGAATTTATTCCAGCATCTTTTGGCATATAATTTTATTTTTTGAGATCCCGGATCAAGTCCGGGATTACATCTCCTAACGAAACAGACTTTTATTCAATAGCCTTTTTTTCTGCGTCATAATTTCGTCTTAGCTTATTTCCATAAACATTTGCAAGAACGAAACCAAGTCCGGTAAAGATAAATATTGTAGTTGGAGTGACCACTTCTCTCGTTTCTTCACCACTTGACATCAATCCAATACCAAGACCAATTCCGAAGAAAATACAAATGATTCCAACTTTTAGTAACCAGAATGGATCTCTCTTTTGTTCGAAGAATTTTTTCATATCTTCTGCTGAGAGCCCTTTATCAATAAGCATTTGTCTCTCTTTCGACCTGTAGTAAATCAATGTAACCGCAATCAATCCGATTATAAGAAACATTACTATCGGGATAAATACTGCTATTGTGGCTTCCATTTTATTCTCCTTTCTTTTTGTCTATTGGTTGAGACACGGTTAATCATCAGGAGGTTACACTTTGACGGAACGAGACTAGTAATTATTCAACGCCCAGGATTGCATTTCTTAACTGCACAGCATATTTTTCAATAAGGATAAACTTCGTGTAACTTAAATCACAGATTGATAGTCTAAGAATTGAATGAGAAATCTTTCTGATCAGGAAATAATTGATTCGGTTAGAAAAGGAAATGACTCCGATTACTCAATTATTGTAAATAGATATAAAAATAAAGCCTTCTCTATGCTTAAGAGAATGCTTAAAAATGATTTTGATGCAGAAGAAGTTTTACAAGATTGTTTTTTGAAAGCATTTAATTCACTAGGTACTTTTAAAGGCGAGGCTAAATTTTCGACCTGGTTTTATAGAATTGTCTATAATACAGCTTTAACGAGATTATCATCTAAAAAAAGAAAGACTGAAACCGAGATGTCTTCTGTGGAAGAGCATTTTGATCTTGAAAGCGAGTTCGGATCTGATGAAATTGAAAAGAAAGATGTTAGTCAACTTATTCATGATACAATTAGTAAATTACCGGAAAGGTATTCAGCAATTATTACAATGTTTTATTTAAACGAAATGAGTATCGAAGAAATAAGTGAAGTAATGCAAATTACCGTGTCCAATGTAAAAGTGATGCTTCATCGCTCAAGGAATTCTTTGCGGGATTTAATAATTAAAAGTAAGCTGGCAGAAGAGTTACTATGATTAAGATTACAGATGAAATATTAAACAAATATCTTGATGACGAACTGAGCAGGGACGAAGCTGAGCGGGTCAAGTCCGTACTTAGTGCCTCCGAAGAATTACAGAGAAAGTTCAATGCGCTAAAACTTGTTCACGAAAAATTATTTAATTTAAGGCAAGATGAGGTAAGTCCCGGATTCACGGATACATTAATGAAGCAAATAGCAAAAAAGAGATTTATCATTCCAAAGCAGCAGAAATATTTCATTGCCTCAGTCGCAGCATTCATAACATTACTGTGTTTGGTAATATTTGGTTTCTCAATTTCCGCAATGATTTCTGCAGCACCCCCTTCCATAAGTGAATCTAAATCAGTTGTTGATTCAATCTCAAATCTTAGCGACGGTTTAGTAAACGTTTTAAAGCATTTATTCAGCGGGGAAGGATTATCAATCATTGGTTCAATCTTCTCCTTATTGATAATTATTTCCGGATATTTCTTTTTTGAAATGCAGAAAAGAGCTAAAGCCACTCTGGGGAATGGACAACACCTGTAATATTTAGCCTATCCTTTTGTACCTTTAATCAATCAAAAATATATTTTATTAAATGACTATTCACAAAACCGGTTATGTGGCAATACTTGGTTTGCCCAACTCTGGTAAATCTACGCTGCTGAATGCTTTGCTTGGGCAAAAGCTTTCGATAATAACATCAAAACCGCAGACAACCCGAAAAAGAATTCTTGGAATTTTAAGTGAAGAAAATTACCAGGTAATTTTCCTGGACACACCCGGTATATTGTCTCCATCATATCTGCTTCAGGAAAAAATGATGGACGATGTTAGTG
>JBATIA010000041.1:0-1655 GCA_049667415.1 Ignavibacteriaceae bacterium | reverse complement strand
CATCTAGCAACCGCTGGAGGTAAAGATGTTTCAGGAATTCCGGCAGCATTAAGTAAAGTAGAGAAGATAGTAGGAGCTTTTATTTAAGGCACTTTACCACTAAGACACTAAGAGCACAAAGAAATATGTGAACGATATTGCTTATAAAATCGTAGGCTGTGCAATTGAAGTTCATATACAACTTGGTCCTGGTTTATTAGAATCTGTATATGAAACTTGTTTCGTAGAGGAGTTAAATTCTCAAGGATTTGATGTGAAGAGGCAGGTAGCAGTTCCTATAAATTATAAAGGTAAAGACCTTGGGACAACCTTGGTTTTAGACTTGTTGATTAATGATTTAATTATCGTTGAACTTAAAGCGGTTGAAATGATGATTCCGGTTTTCAAAGCTCAGCTACTTTCCTATTTAAAACTAACCGGAAAACCAAAAGGATTACTGATCAATTTTAATTGTGAAAATATAAAAGATAATTTAGTACCAATGGTGACTGATGAATTTTCAAAACTTCCCGATTCTTAGTGAAACTAAGTGCACTTAGTGTCTTAGTGGTGAAAAAATATGTCTAAAACACGAATTAAATATATCTGTTCAAACTGCGGTTACGAAACACTCCGGTGGCTGGGCAAATGCCCGGAGTGTGAAAGCTGGAATTCTTTCACTGAAGAAATAATAGAAACCTCTAAGCGTAAACCTACCATCACAAAATCTAAATTTGAACTTAAAACGATTGACAACATCTCTGCAACTGAAGAAGATAGAATAAAAACGGGAATAGAGGAATTTGATAGAGTACTTGGGGGCGGAATGATGCCCGGCTCAGTAGTGCTGCTTGGGGGTGATCCTGGCATCGGTAAGTCAACACTTGCAATGCAAGCAGTCGCTAACATCAACCAAAAAGTTTTATACGCAACCGGTGAAGAATCGGAAAAGCAAATTAAGATCAGGGCGAGTAGGTTAAAGTTAAAGTCACCGGAATTTTACGTTCAGGCAGAAACAAATCTCTCTGATATTCTTGGTGCCATCAACCAGCTTTCACCATCGGTTGTAGTAATTGACTCGATACAGACAATGTACCGAAGCGAACTTGATAATTCTCCCGGTACTATTACACAAATAAGAGAATGCACAGCTCTCTTAATGGAAGAAGCTAAGAAGAAACATTACTGTGTTATAATAATTGGTCATGTTACTAAGGAAGGAATGATCGCAGGACCAAAATTATTAGAGCATATGGTTGATACAGTAATTCAGTTTGAAGGTGAATCTAATTATTCTTTCAGGATACTTCGTGCACAGAAGAACAGGTTCGGTAGTACAAATGAAATAGGTGTATTTGAAATGCACGAAGATGGATTGCGCGAAGTTAAAAACCCAAGTGAATTATTTTTAAGTGAAAGAGAAAAGCAAACTCCCGGATCAGTCGTTACATCAAGCATTGAAGGAACAAGACCAATTCTATTGGAAGTGCAAGCTCTTGTTACTCCTTCAAATTATGGCTATCCACAAAGAGTAAGTAACGGATTTGATCAGCGAAGGCTTTCAATTCTTCTTGCAGTACTTGAGAAGAGAGCTAACGTTCGTGTTTCGGCTACAAATGTTTTCGTTAACATTGCCGGAGGAATTCGAATAACTGAACCTGCAGCCGATCTTGCGG
>JBATIA010000040.1:0-2104 GCA_049667415.1 Ignavibacteriaceae bacterium | reverse complement strand
CTGTTTCCATTGGTTCTCCGGCAGGATCCATCCAATATTTTGTATTCACTTTCCATTCGCCAGCTGTTTTAGCCATCATTTCGTGCATCGGTCCTGGTGTCATATATTCCATCCAGGCTTGCATTTCTTGTGATTGCTCCCCACCTTCTTGTGCAAAGACATTAGAGATAATAAAAAGTGAAAAAGCGATAGTAAATAAGCAAATATGTTTGAGCATATGATTCCTTATAATATTGTGAGAAAAATTATAGAAGATTTCAAATAAGTTATAACCTTAAAACAAATTTTCCTAACCAGTATCACAGACTTATTTGAAAATTTATCAGGTACCAATGATTTTTAAAGTTCGTTTGTTTAGTATCAACTAAATAGTTGATTTGAATTTCAGCAACCCTCGTAGGCCAAAAATTATAACCAATTATATAAAAATTAGAATTAGAAATAATCCCGTCAGGAGACAAATTTTCATATCGAAACAGAAATTGATGATTCTTTAATGGCTTATAACCAACTGTTATATGATAACCATAAGGTTCATTTTTCGCTTGAACTGAATCAATCATCCCTTCGAGCTTGTTCATTATGAATTCCGTTGAAAATAGAAAGTTATAAACCTCAGCTCGAAAATCTCCACCAACGAATGTCTTTTTCCCGCTAAAAGATTTTGTAAAAATTCCTTGGGTACTATTATCATTATAACCTGCGTTCAATCCAATTTCATAACGGCTATTTTCAGTACGGGGAGTTGCAGCTATTCTGCCAACATACAAAAATGAGTTGTTATCGTTAAAAAAATTATTTGGTCCGTTACCATTAAAAATCCCAGCTTTGTATTCCAACAAGTTGTTAGCAAATATACCGCTGAGCTGAAAACCTATATCTCTTCTTGGAGAAAGTAGAGCAGCCGCCTGCGCACGATTAACAAAATCTATATCAGAGGGGTATTTTAAAAACTCACTACTGAAAGGTGCTTTAAATTGTCCCGCACTTACTTTAAATGCATCGGTAAACTTATAACCAATTACTGCATCCAATAATATAGGTGAGACTAAAAAATTTGCCACAAAATAATAACTGAAGTTTTTATCCAGATTACCATACATTCTTAAGCGCATATTGGAAAGGTAAAAACCATTATTACCAATGATCGAACGCTCAGGTTGAAAATCTGCTACAGCTTGAAATAACATATCAATTGTAAAATAATCTTTCTTAAAATGCTTGATATATTCATCATAAATCGGTTCTTCTTCGGATTGTCCAAAAGAATTGTTTACCATAATGATGAATAATATTACTAATGCTGGTAAATACTTTTTCATTTCTATCTCTCCAAAAAATTAAAATGTGAAATTAACTCTTAATCCAAGCAAGGAGTATTTTCTATCTAATCCGCTGGCATCCCAGATATATTGAAAGTGAGCTGATATGCTTATCCAGGTATTAAGCATTTGTCTGATATACAACTCGGTTAATTTTTCATTAAGGAGTGAATTATCATAAGGCTTAGTTGAAGCGAAAGCAATTCCAATTACTGAAGGTTCACTAAAAATGTTTTCAGAAAACTGAGATCCGAAGCTCCATGCATTTTTAATTTTATACCACACAGCAAGAGTGTTTTCGTTATTGCCAAAACGACCGAATACTGTAAACCTTGCTGCAATAGTCTGGCTCATGCTTACGCCAAATCCATATCTATTATTTGCTAGAGGTTGAGAATAACCGAAGATATGAAACTCGGCTTCATAATCTGAAAATGGAAATAGTTTAAAACCAATGCCACCAATCTTATAAATATTGCTAAATATATTGCTTCCTGTGTTTTCAGCTTTAGAAACAGCAAATTGAATATAGAATCTTTTAAGTAATGTTGTTCGTATTCTGATGCCTGGAGAATTTGAGGGAACGGAAAATGCTGTATTATTTATCAATGCACCAGTAATAAATTGGGAGTTTTCATCGTTTGCAATTGCATTGTTATCAAAATAATTAGTAAGGTCAATTTTACCTGCTGTTATAGTAAATATCTTTTCTAAGAACAAAAATTCAGTCCACGCTTCATTTACAACAATCCTATCAAAACCGTCTTTGCTTTGAGTAGATC
>JBATIA010000039.1:0-1640 GCA_049667415.1 Ignavibacteriaceae bacterium | reverse complement strand
AGAACATCTCGTTTATATAAATCTATTGTTGATGATAAACAGTTAGCTATCGATATAGGGACTTATTACGGCCAGGCATTTGATCCAACCATAATGATGATTTATGCTATTGCAAACCAGGATGTGAAAGCCGAAGTGCTTGAAAAAGCAATTCTTGATGAAGTGGATAAGATAATTAAAGAAGGTGTTACTGAAGACGAGCTGCAGAAAGTAAAGAACCAGAAACTAATGAGCTTTTACCGAACGATGGAAACAATTAGTGGTAAAGCAAATACAATCGGCACCTACGAATTATTTTTTGGTGATTATAAAAAACTCTTTTCAGCACCGGAAGATTATAATAAAGTCACCCGCGAAGAAATTCAGCAAGTTGCACAGAAATATTTTACAAAAGATAACAGAACAGTGGGAGTTCTAAATGCGGAGGAGGAAGCAAAATGAGAAACGCATATGTCAACCCAAACTCGTTTCAGGGTCTTCGTAAATTATTGGGAGAGATGCTGAAACTAGTTCAGCATAACAGACGAATTAATATCGTAATCTTGACACTTTTTATTTTAAGCACGACAACTTATTCACAATTTCAATTACCCGAATATGAAAAATATACTCTGCCAAACGGGCTGACACTCTATTTAATGGAACAGCACGAAGTGCCTCTGGTTTATGTGAATGCAATCTTTCCCGGTGGTGCAGTTTGGGATGGAGAGCAGAATGGTCTCGCAGCATTAACTGCAGAAGCACTTTTATTCGGCTCAAGAAATTATACTAAAGATTAGATTGAACAGGCTTTTGATTTCCTTGGAGCCAGTATAGCCGCCAATTCTGCAACCGAGGCCGCAGAAGTTTCAATCTCGTTTAAGAAGGATGATTTTGAAAAACTCTTCCCGATTTTTGTTGACGTAATAAAGAATCCCTCTTTTCCGCAGGTTGAAGTTGAGAAGCGCAAGCAAAGATGGGTTGCAGAGCTTGAGCAGGACCGCGAAAGTCCGAGAAGAGTAATCAGAAATTATTTCAACAAATTCGTATTTGGGAATATGCCGTACGGCAATCCTGTTGACGGAACTAAAAAATCTATAGAATCAATTACATCCGATGAATTGCGTGGATTCTTTAACTTGCATTATCCTTTGTCTCTTGCCTGCATTGCGATTGTTGGAGATTTCAATACCGATGAAATGAAAATAAAGGTTGAGAGTTTCTTCCCATCAACACCCAAAGTTGATGTTCCTTTACTTCCAAAAGAACTTTCAAAAGAGGTTCAACTTCCTTTTGGCAATCGCATTCTGCTGGTAAACAAAGATGATTCCCGCGAAACAACTTTTATGATTGGTGGCAAAGGTGTTGCCTGGAACAACCCCGATATTGTTCAGATTGATATTATAAATACAATCCTTGGTGGAAGATTTACTTCTTGGCTTAACACTGAGCTTAGAATTAATTCAGGACTTACTTATGGAGCCCGAAGCAGTTTTCCGCATTATAAGTATAACGGAACTTTTTACGCATACAGTTTTACCGGAACTGAAAATACAGTTGAAGCAATTGATCTTACACTGCAAGTATTCGATCGGCTTCATAATGAAGGAATAGATCAGGAAACTCTCACATCTGCCAAAAATTATATGAAGGGACAATTC
>JBATIA010000038.1:0-4063 GCA_049667415.1 Ignavibacteriaceae bacterium | reverse complement strand
GCCCAAGGATAAAAAAAATTGTTGGTTTCATACCAACAGAAGTGAATTACTATGAGAACATGACCGTTAAGGAACTTATAGAATATTCTGCTCGCTTTTACAAGATTTCACTGGATCATCGTTTTAATAAGTTGGTCGATGCGCTGGATCTCGATCTGTCCAGAAAAATTGATGATTTATCCATGGGCAATAAAAAGAAAGTGGCAGTCGTCCAAAGCTTGATTCATAATCCACGGCTGCTTATTCTGGATGAGCCGACCAGTGGTTTGGATCCGCTTATACAAAATCATTTTTTTGATATTCTCAATGAACAGAATGAGCACGGTACAACTATCTTTTTTTCTTCACATGTTCTTAGTGATGTCGAGAAGTTTTGTCATAGAGTAGCCTTTATTAAAGATGGAATGATTGTTAATGAAGATGATATTAATTCTCTAAAAGAAAAACTTTTAAGTCGGATTACATACCGACTTAAGGAAGGGAAAGAAGGCATCACATTACAAACACCGGGTGTTATTTCAGTAGAAAAAAATAAAAATAGCACCTCCTTTCTCTATAAAGGGGAAATACCAATATTATTAAAAGAACTTTCCCAGATGCCAGTTGAAAAAATTACCATTACTGAGCCAGACTTAGAGGAAGTTTTTATGCATTACTTTGAAAGTGATTCTGGAGATGGGGATATTTAGATGAATTTAAATTTATTTTTGAAAGAACTTAAAAATAATTTAAAGGGAACTGTTATAACGAGCCTTGTGGTTGTGCTATACACCGCTTTTTCATTTCTCATATACGCATCGATGAAGGAAAATATCTTAAAGGTAACAGATTTTTATGACATTATGCCGAAATCATTTCAGGTAGCATTTAATTTTAACATTAATCAATGGGCTAATGTATTGGGATTTTATGTTACCTATTTTGTTTACTTTGTTCCTATTATTACCGGCCTCTATTCTATTATTCTGGGTATGAAGCTATTGTCCAAAGAGGAACAGAATAAAACAGCTGAATTTTTATTATCCCGGCCGATATCAAGGAGTGAGATAATTTCAAGTAAACTCCTTACTTTTTTTATTCACATACTTGGCATTAATTTGTTGGCATTTACTACCGGTTTAATTGGCTGCGGGATCGTTTCGGATTGGGAATTTAATTTAAATTCTCTAACAATCCTGCACATTTATGGCTGCCTAATATGTTTGTTTTTTGGATTATTAGGTTTCTTTATTACAGTAGTTATGAAACGTGCTAAAGCTATTACCGGAATTGGAATAGGGATAGTTCTAGGCACATACTTTTTTGATGTAATGATTCGGGTATTTGGCGAAGTTCAGTTCCTTCTTTACCTGACTCCATTTAAGTACATCAATCTTGAAGCACATACTCCAAATTACAGCTTTGATGCCTGGAGGCTTTTCTACTTTATCGGGTTTTCTGCATTACTGATTATTTTAAGTTATATATTTTACAGAAGAAAAGATATTCTGGTTTGATAGTATAATTAAAAATAGAAAAGTTGAAGACGTTTGTAAATTTTACTTTTGGAATGGATGGAAGAATTGTCGGTCAGGATAAATATTGAAAGAACAAAGCAAGTACTTTTCTTGATTCTCTCCCCGAACAGGCATAAGTTTATTTTGTAATTATGAAAGAATGGTTTTGTATTGAAGGCTAAAGAGGAAACTTGTTAGATTTGCTTTAGCGTATCACATGTATAATTTTCTAATAATTTAGTTTATGCAATCCATAGAATTACCCGTATTCGTTTATAAATATGTGACTTGGGAAAAAGATTATCATAAAAGAATTCTATTGGAGAATGAAATATTTTTTCCATCTGTGCGTAAGTTTAATGACCCTTTTGATTCAACAGTACCATTTAGATATGATCTTGGCAGTGATGAACAAATTTTTAGCTTATATGTTGAACATGTTCGTCATGATCACCCAATGTTAACCGAGAATGAGGTATTAAGGGTTGCTAGAAATGAATTAAGAATTAATGATATCCGTAATCCAGAAAGAATTCAATATAATATCAATATCCAACGTAAGTATGCTGCAACAAGATTTGGAATATTTTCTGTTAGTACAAAAAGGGATAATATTCTTTTATGGTCTCACTATTCTAACTTACACAAGGGTATTTGTATAAGATTCAATTGTCAAAAATTTCGTGAATTTATAGAAACCGATTGTGTAAAAAAAGATATGATAATTCATTGGGATTACGTCTATTATCAGAATGATTACCCCACTTTAAATCCTTTTGAGTTCGAAAAAATTGAAAGTTATACCAAATCACTTTTAATAAAATCTAAGGATTGGCAATATGAAAATGAATTACGATTTATACTTTTTGATTTACCTGATAAGCCAATAATAATTCCTGATGGAATTATAGATCAAGTTATCTTAGGATGCAGAATAACAGAGGAAAATGAAAAAGAAGTGCTTCAAATTGCAGAGAAGAAAAATATTGAGCTTCAGCAAGCAGTTTTAAAACAAGATTCATTTGGTTTGGATTTTAATAAAATAAAAATATAAACAGTTTCTGAATAAGTTAGCCTAATGAGATGAAAGCAATCATCTGCACAAAATACGGCCCACCTGAAGTACTTCAGCTTAAAGAAGTAGAAAAACCAACACCCAAAGAAAATGAAGTGCTGGTAAAAGTTATTGCCACAGCAGTAAACGATTACGAGTGGAGTATGGTGAGAGGTAAGCCTTATCTGTATCGTTTAATGTTTGGTATTATTAAACCAAAGAGAAAAATACCGGGTATGGAACTGGCTGGTATTATAGAAGAGCTCGGCACAAACGCCACGTCATTTAAGGTAGGAGATGCAGTATATGGAGATATTTCAGGATATGGTTTTGGCAGTTTTGCAGAATACATTTCTATCAATGAAAAGGCCTTAAAACTCAAGCCGGGCAAGATGAACTTTGAACAAGCTGCATCAATTCCACACGCCTCGATGCTGGCAGTTCAGGCACTAATTGATATTGGTCAGGTCCAAAAAGGGGAAAAGATTTTGATTAATGGAGCAGGCGGAGGTTTTGGTACGTTCGGTTTACAAATCGCCAAGTTATATAATACTGAAGTAACGGGAGTGGATACTGGTGACAAGCTGGAAATGATGAAGTCGATTGGTTTTGATCATGTCATTGATTACAAAAAAGAGAATTTTACAAAAAATGGCCAGCGTTACGACCTGATACTGGACGCTAAGACAAATCGTTCTACTTTCGATTATTTACGCTCACTGAGTCCCAATGGGAGATATGTAACTGTTGGCGGATTTATATCCCGACTACTCCAGGCTTTTTTTCTGGGATCAATAATACGTCGCTTTAGTAAAAAAAACATCCGCATTGTTGCGCTAAAACCAAATAAAGATTTAGATTATATCAACGAACTTTTTAAAGAGGGTAAAATCAAACCTGTTATAGATGGACCTTACAAATTAAGTGAAGTACCTGAAGCTATTAGGCATTTTGGCGAAGGGAAACACAAGGGGAAAGTTGTAATAACTCTGGAGAATAATATCAATTTTAACACATTATAAGAAATTGATATGACAAATCGTATCTCAGATATATCAAAACGCAAAGCTGCAAAAATTGCTGGCTTCATGTTTTTATTTGCTTTTATTGTTCCCACTCTTAATTGGGTATTTGTATTATCCAAATTTAATGTTGTAAATGATGCTCTGGCAACAGCCAATAATATTATGGCTAATGAGTTTTTATTTCGTATGGGTCTCTTTATAGAACTTATCATGTCATTCGGATTGATAGTATTGGCTATGGCTCTTTTTATATTACTCAAAACAATAAATAAGAGTCTTGCTTTGTTTGCACTTCTTTTGAAGGTAACAGAGGCGACTATAGCAGTCGTTATTGTACTTATTTCTTTTATTGCTTTGCAAATTTTAAATGGGGAAGCATATTTAACAGCATTTACACTGGAACAGTTGCAGGTACCTGCAGGCTTAATACTCAATTCGCATACTGCTTTATTTTCTATTCCAATGCTTTTTCTTGGTATGGATATGAT
>JBATIA010000037.1:0-4080 GCA_049667415.1 Ignavibacteriaceae bacterium | reverse complement strand
AATGGGTCGTCTCACACAGGAAATTAAGGATGATATGGCTCACGAGTTCCTGCACATTCTAACCCCCTTGAATCTTCACAGTAATATTATTCAACCATTAAACTTTGAAGTACCTACAGCTTCACAGCATATCTGGTTGTACGAAGGAGTAACTGAGTGGGCATCTGATATTATGCAGTTGCGAAGTGGGTTAATTACAACTAACGAATACCTCGATAGATTATCTGAGAAGCTTACAATAAATGATCGGTTCAGACAGGATATAAGCCTGACCGATCTTAGCAAACAGGTTTATAATGAAGCAATAACATTGCAGTTTTTAAATTTTTATAACAAAGGGGCGGTTACGGCAGCATTGCTCGATATAAGACTTCTCGAACTTTCCGGTAGTAAGCGAGGACTCAGGGAAGTTTATTTAGAACTGCTCGATAGATATGGTAAAGACAAACCATTTCCTGAGGATGACTTTTTCCAAATTTTTGTTGATATGACTTACCCTGAGATAGAACAATTTATAAATAATTATTTAAAAGGCACGAAACCACTTCCATACGAAGAATATATGGCAAAGGTTGGATTTAAATATATTCCTGAAAGAGCTTCTGATGATACACGACCATCGCTAGGAATTGAAATGGGCATGAATGAAAAACAGCAATTTATAATAATAGGTGCAAGTGATATCAGTACTCAAGCCGGACTGCAGACAAATGATGTACCTTTAAAGATACTCGGCATAGAAGTAAGTATGGCAACCGCACGTGAAATTTTTGGCAAGTTTCAATCAATGAAAGTTGGAGAAATGGTTAACATAGTTGTTCAACGCGGTGATGAAGAAGTTGAAGTAAGCGTTCCATTGCAACAGCGCAAAGACAGGCACATTTTTGAAGAAATGGAAAACCTTTCAACCGAACAAAAAATGTTAAGGGAAGCCTGGTCTAAGAATTTATAGATTTTATTTTGAGCGATTCACCAGATTTCAATTTTATCTGTACAAGTACTGCACCTGCGGCAGCTATCATCATTCCGATTCCCTCCTGTAGTGAAATTGCTTCACCCAGAAATATCCACGCAAGAACTGTAATCTGAATGAGCATTGTTCCATTAATAATGCTTGATTCCATTGCCGAAAGTGTTCGGAGAGTAAAATTCCAGATTGTAAAAGCAATTGCAGTATTGATTACTGCAAGCCACATTAGATATAAAATATTTTGAAAACTGATTTGGGGCAATCCCTGTATTGATATTCCAGTAGTTAATAAAATTAAAGAACCAATTCCCATGCTCACAATTGTAACAACAACTGGATTTATTTTTGATTCGCGATTTATACTTCTACCCAAAACCGATGATGAGGAATTAGCTAAAACCCCAATCGTCATAATAACCAAACCAATTTCCTGATTCTTACTGAATGCTATCGGATAAAAGTATGTAAGTATTCCCCCAACAAATAATATTATTCCAATCCATTGAAACCTTGTGGGAAATTCTTTAATTAGAAAGATTGCCAACACTGCCACAACCAGCGGAGTAAAGTTGAGCCACAGACTAACCGTTACTGCAGGTAAATATAACAATCCGCCAAACATTGCCCCTTGTGTGATAGCAATAAACAATAACCCATACATAAAAAGTTTTACCCAGTCTCCTGGCTTAAGCTTCCTGATTTCATCACTACTCTTTTTTGTAAAAGCAAAAGGCAGAAGGCAAGCGAAAGCAATTGTATACCTTAATCCTGCAAAAGTTAACGGTGGAATTTCAGCAAGCCCGATTTTTATTATGACAAAAGAAGTTGACCAGAGAAAGGTCACCAGGAGAGCAAGAAGAATAGCTGCCATATGAGATGGCGATTTACTCATATAAATATTTTATTACTTTGTTTTATTTCTTCGAGAGATCTCACTAATTCTCTTCCTATAAAAATTGAAAGATTATTTTCGTAAGGCATTGAATATTCTGTAGAATGATATCCTGCTTCATAAACTTCCTTTAGTGAGGAAAGATGATCCTCGATACTCCCACCAATTATAATTATCGTTGTATATTTTACATCATCCGGCCACCAGTACCAGTAACTATTATGTGGGCAAATAACTTTGGGCAGGGGATACTTCTTGCTGTAAAATTCAATAGCACCTGCTTTTCCATAGTTACTGCAATAAACAAGGGTTTTACTCCTCTCTTCTTCAGGAAGTGATTGATAAACTTCTGATACCTTTCTAGCAAGATCTTCCCAGCCAAACATATCTGAATAGAATTGAGGCAATCCGACAAGCTCGTGTCCCTCATTGCTCGGCGGTTCAAGTCCTATTGCAGACTGATATTTAATAAAAGCTTCTGGCTGCAAAAGCGGCCTCGCAAAAGGTGCCAGTAATATTCCAAATGAAACAACCGGAATAGCGATAGCATATTTAAGCCAGTTTCTTTTTTTGCTCCAGAACTCAATCATGACAGCACCACCTGCAAAAAGAATTTGATAAGCTGCAGCGACGTACTCTCCTTTACTGTGCCCGTTTATCAATAGAATTAAAAATGTGGTAATGTAGATAAACACAACTGCTTTATATTTTTTCCCTCGTTCAGTAAAAAAGAAAAAATAAAATCCCGGCAGCCATATAAAAAAGGAGAGTGGATTTAATATTAACATTTGATCAAGAATAAACGAGACAGGAGTAAGCCCACCATATTTCATTGAAGCAGCATTACGCATAAATTCCAGATGCGCAAAATCGTGAGTTATGTTCCAGATAATGTTTGGGGAAAATATCATCAGAGCAATTCCTGCGGCCAGGTAAGGATACTTTGTTTTAACATCAGTTCTTAGAGGACTAAAGATTGTTCCCAGAAAAATTCCAGTTCCAAGCCAGAACATACTTGTCTTATTTAAAAGTCCTAACCCAATTATAACACCAAGCCAAATCCAATTCTTATTTCGCAGGGCTTTATCTTCTGTCTGAATAATTTTTAAAAAAAGATAAGAGGATGTTATCCAAAAAAAGAAATCAAAAGTATTCATCGAAAAAATGGTATTCATTCCAAGAAAAATTGGTGAAAACATATAAGCAAGAGCGGCAATAATTATTGCGGCCTTACCTCCACCAAGACGCTCAGTAAATAAACCAATCATAAAAACGGTAATTGAAGAGACAATTGACGGAATAATTCTAATCGATAATAGCGAATCGCTAAACAAAAATTTCCAAACAGCAAGAATGTATATTGATAATGGTGGATGATCTACATAACCTGGCTGAAGTCTGTTTGCGCAGGCAATGTAATATAATTCATCACGAAAAATACCATAAGCAAAGAAGGCTTGTGTAATTAAGCAGATTAATAGATTCATGGCAGAAAGGATGATAATTAGCCTCAGCTTTGGGTTAAGTACTTTCATAATTTTTTCAGACTGTGTATTTAAAATTTATGATGATTATCAATTTTATCGTACGTCCCTCCAAAAACTATATCACGTATGTTATCACTGTTTAAAAATGTGTGGGGAAAACCTAAATCAATTTTACTTACTTCACTTAGCTTGTTCAACTGTTTATCACTTAATTTAAAATTGAGGCAATCAATATTGTCCTTCAACTGCTTTTCTGTTTTAGCTCCTATTATTGGGATGATAACTCCCGGCTGCTGTCTTACCCAATTTATTGCCACCTGCGAAGGAGTGAATCCGGTTTCTTCAGCAACTTTAATTACCTCTTCTGCAATTTTTAAGTTATTATCGTTTATTGATTTATAAATCTTTGCCCTGCCGGCTTCATTTTTATTCTTGTTGTATTTGCCTGAAAGAATTCCGCCACCAATTACAGCCCAGGGAGTTACAGCCATATCGAGATGCCTTGCCATTGGTAGAAACTCTCTTTCAACTGTTCTGTCAATCAGACTGTATTTTATTTGAAGAGCTGCAAACTGCGACCATCCTCTTAGATCAGCAATAGCATTCATCCTGGAAACAATCCATGCCGGTGTGTCGGAAATCCCTATATAATGAATCTTTCCAGCTCTTATCATATCATCGAGCGCACGAAGTATTTCTTCTTCGGGAGTAGTATAATCCCAGGCATGAAC
>JBATIA010000036.1:0-1689 GCA_049667415.1 Ignavibacteriaceae bacterium | reverse complement strand
AGCTTCAAGTTGATATAATCATCTAAAGGCATCCTTAAAGTTATTTTAGGTTCTTGTGTACCAATCTTTTCCCGTACTTCAACAAATTTTCCCGAGGAATCAATTTCCACAGTTCTTCGCTTGTAGGTTGGAGATGGTTGAAGAAAGAATTTAGACTGCTTTTTTTCACCCGGTTCAACATAAGGTTTGTCTTCCCTGCTGTACCTAAATTGTTCCAGTCTTGCCGTGGAGTCAATTTCACGCCAGTCTATTTTTACGGTATCTTCTGCAGCAAGAGTATCAATGAGAGTCATTGTAGAATCAAGAGAAATCAAGGTAGAGTCGGATTTTATTAATGTAGTATCCAAAAATTCCGACTCACCAGAATCGGGAGGAGGAATTGAAAATTCACCATCCAATCCAGGTGGTGCCTGGTAAAGAATCATTTCATTTGGAGTCGTGAGCGAGGTAATTTTGGTTTCTGACTGCTTAAGTCTAAAATTAAAATTTTCTTTTTCTTCCTGCTTTAGTTTTTGTGAATATTCTTCAGATACGGTTATAAAGCAGGCATCAAACCACATTTCGTGGTTAAGCTGAGGTTTTTGAGGTGAGCGGAACCCAAGATTTATTCCCGCAAAGAAAATAACCAAAGAGAGCATAATAATGCGGATAATCTCTTTAAACAGATTTACGACCTTGTGTCTGATGAATTTTCCTCAAGGATATTTCAGTATTTGAGCAAAAAGAAAAGGTAAAAAATTACTCTATATATTGTCCTTTCTTTATTTAAGGTTTAAAATTTATCTAAACCGCTATTTTTCTTCAATCGAAATTTAACCCAAACAATCAAAATTACAAGGAAAATTTAATTCCTGTTTGATTCTCTTTTAAGGTAAAATTTTAGCACCAAATACTTGGTTTCAGTATTATTATTAATCCATCTTAAGGTAATCTTGTTAGTCGATGGATTAAGGTTTGGTGCTGAGGAAATTTCTTCAATAAAAATTCTCTCCTGCCCATTTCAAAATCTTCAAACTCAAAACCTGGAGCAACAGTACAACCAAAAAGCGAAAAAGATTTCTTATCCTCAGCTTCAGCTGCAAACCAACATTTTTTTTGTATGATAGTTTGAAATTCCGTACCTCTCGATCTTCCCAGTTTACTTACAGTTAAATCTCCCACCGGATTTATAACATAAACCATTACAGCAGAACCATCATAAAAATGCCACAGTTCATCTGATTTTAATAGATGAAATGCTGAAAACTGATTTCCTTCCAATAAAAAATAAATTGAAGTTGAAAAATTCCTGGATGATCTGTACCGTTTTGGAAGATGATCTGTTAAAATCTTTTCATCGGATCGATAGACTTCCCGGTAGTAACCACCTTCGGGATGTTTTTTTAGTCTTAGTTTTTTAATGTATGTTCTTGCCTTTTGATCCACAGTGGAATAAATGAATATCACTTTAGCAAAATCATTTTTTTAGAATCACTGAAAGCTCCTGCTCTAAGTGAGTAGAAATATACTCCGCTCGGTAAACCTGAAGCCTCATAAAATATCTCATAAGATCCAGCTGGTTTTTCTTCGTTAACCAATGTTACTATTTCGTTGCCGAGAATATCATAAATTTTAATAGTAACAAAATTTAGCTCTGGAATTTCATACCTGATTTTTGTTGTTGGATTAAATGGATTAGGATAGTTCTGT
>JBATIA010000035.1:0-1666 GCA_049667415.1 Ignavibacteriaceae bacterium | reverse complement strand
GCAGAAGTTCATCAAACAATTTGTGAATTTTTTCATTATCAGATTTTTTGCTGAATAACTGTTTGAGCAGAATCAGGTTTATGAATGTTAAATACTGTCTGTTCGTTGTAACTTTACTGTTGACTGGTAAAATTTCATCACAAGTTTTCATCCATTTAGTTACACTTTTGCGATTGTGGTGCGTTATCCAGAACTGAAAGAATTTTCTGCTTGTGGAAAGATCATTGTGAAATTTCTTTTCAAATTTTTCTTTCGATGTCTTTCCATCCAGATAATTATTAAACTCTGTAACCAGGAAGTTAAGTTCAGTATCTAATTTTCCAGGCAAAGCAAGTTCATCTTCTTTCTTTTTCTTATCGGGCTTATATACAAAATAAGTTCGTATTTTTTCCAGGTTATCGTATGAGAAGAAGTTTTCATATCTGCTATGAAGCGGAAGTAATTCCATTTCTTTCAAGGCTTCATCAACTGAAGAAACTCCCTTTCCATTCAACAGTTTATAAAGTTTTTGGTATTTTCCTTCTGCGTCGGAAACTTCTCTGAATCTGAGACAGACCCTGTACTGGTATCCAAAAAGTTGAATCTGAAATCCTTGCTCGGCAATTTCTTTCCCTGAAATAAGATACTGAAGTTGAGTTCTATGATCTGTGTAGATGTAATAATATTCTTGGTTTGATTTAAAATTTAGGAGTTCAGTAATGTGAAGTGGTCTTTTCATTCCATCATTTCCGGAAATCATTTTTGAACTGGAATATGCGATGCTGCCTTCAGATTCATAATATGAGTTGTTGTAAAGAACCAATGCTGTTTCATTTCCTGCACGGTTGCTGAATGCATAAACATTCTGGTTCAAGTCACCGTTCTTATCAATAAAATCATAAAACTCAAAGTTCTTCACCTGACTAAATAGGTAACGCATCTTCATCAGTGGAAATAATTCTTTGTTGTGCCTCCACACAAGATGTTCGTCAGGAGTTTCGTTATAGTAAGCCTGCTTGTATTCCATTCCGTACTTTTCAGAAAATCCTTCAATCTGTCCATGTCCGAACATTGGTAATCCCGGCATAGTTAACATCATTACAGCAACACCGAAATATTTATCTCCTTTTCCAAATTGATTTATTGCTGTTTCTTCATCAGGATTACTCATAAAATTAACGTATCGCTTCAGTATTTCAGGATTGAATTCGAGAGTGTTAGTAACAAGCTGACGGTATTTTTCGTTTTCTTCCTTCATCATCATATGCATAAATGCGCTATTGTAAACGCGATGCATCCCGAGTGTACGAACGAAATAACCTTCCATCAGCCAGAAAGCTTCTGCAAGCAGAAGTACGTTCGGCATTTCCGCATTAATCCTGTCAACAACTTCACGCCAGAATTCATTCGGCATTAGCTGGTTGAATTGTTCTAGAGTCATCGAGTAATCGGTTCGTGAAGGAATTGCACCACCTGAACCGGGATTTGGGAACCATAATCTCTGGTAATGTTTTTTTGCCAAAGTCATCGCTGCATCAAAACGAATGATTGGAGTTTTACGAGCAACGTACATTATTGTTTGAATTAACGATTCACGCACTTCCGGTTTTAAAAGATTAAGTTGTGCTGTATCATTCCACGGCATATTCGTCCCATCGTTTCCATGGTAAATGTACTTTGTTGCACC
>JBATIA010000034.1:0-2215 GCA_049667415.1 Ignavibacteriaceae bacterium | reverse complement strand
CTTTGCAGGGTCGGTAGCCGTACTGAAGTGCTTCTTTAACAGTTGGGAAAAAATCTACGTTTTCTTTTTTTGGTTTTCTTGCGGTGCATGTCGGTCTGCAGAATACACCGGTTGTTTTAACTCCAACAAAAAATATCCCTTCGAAACTGCTGTCTTTTTTCAGCAGTGCATTATACATTGTGTTTCTGTTTGGTAGTGTTACGTTGTTCATTTCAATTGCCTTATTTGTTAAAACAAACATATAAAGTGGATACTCTCTTTACAACCGGAAATTTGACACGCAATTTTATAATTGTAGAGTAGCGAGAGAAAAAAAGTGGGAAGTAGGATGTCGCGGTCGTACCGTGACATTGTTTTGTCAACCTAAACCAGCCTACCTGACTGCAGACAGGTGTAATAGCCATACTTCAAAAAAGCCTCTGAAGTTAATGCTGGTTTCGCAGATTCGAATTGTAATCCTATCAAAATCATTTATTATCTTCACAACTCAAAACTCAGTTTGCTAATCCTATAATATCAATAAATTAAATACAGCGTTAAATAAAATTCCAATGGGTTTTATACTAAAAAAAATATCTTCCGTAATTAATATATTCCGACTTGCGCTTTCCGGCAATGATACAAACATTCTGCAGGGTAATATTAACCGCGCAATTATTCTGCTTGCTATTCCAATGACACTCGAAATGATAATGGAATCTTTATTTGCAGTTGTGGATATATTTTTTGTCAGTAAAATTGGTGTTAACGCAATTGCTGTTGTTGGGCTAACAGAATCGATGCTTACAATTACATACTCGCTTGGCTGGGGATTAGCAATGGGTACAACGGCAATGGTAGCACGCAGAGTTGGTGAAGGAGATAATGCAGGCGGCTCAGTGGCTGCCGTCCAATCAATTTATCTTGCATTAATTATTTCTCTTCCCATTATGATTGCCGGCATTTTCTTTTCAGAAGATTTGCTGAGATTAATGGGGGCATCTCAAAATGTTATATCAGAAGGATCGGGTTATACAAAGCTTACTCTAAGTTTTAATATTATAGTCATCCTTCTTTTTCTCATCAACGGAATTTTCCGCGGTGCGGGTGATGCAGCACTTGCAATGAAATCTTTGTGGATTGCGAACACCTTCAACATTATACTTGATCCGATGTTTATTTTCGGCATTGGTCCCTTTCCAAAACTTGGTATTGAAGGTGCCGCAGTTGCAACAATTATCGGACGATCATTTGGTATACTTTACCAGCTCTACCATCTTAATAAAGGAAAAGGGTTAATCAAAGTCCATAAAGACAATTGGCATTTTAAACCCGATATTATTTTTAAGCTGGTGAAACTTTCGGCCGGAGTTACTGCACAGTTCATAATTGCATCTGCAAGCTGGATATTTTTAATGCGAATCATTTCTACTTTTGGAAGCACCGCACTTGCAGGGTATACAATCGCAGTAAGAATAGTAATCTTTACACTTCTGCCTGCGTGGGGATTTTCAAATGCTGCGGCAACAATGGTTGGACAAAACCTTGGTGCAAATCAACCCGAACGAGCAGAAAAATCTGTTTGGCGAACCGGACAATTCAATATGATATTTATGGGAACTGTAATGATAATCTTCTTTCTATTCGGAGATAATATATCATCTTTCTTCACCAACGAAATAGAAGTTGTTGATAATGCATCCAGATGTTTAAGCATTTTTGCAATGGGTTATTTGTTTTACGCATTTGGAATGGTTCTCGTTCAATCGTTCAATGGTGCAGGAGATACAAAAACACCAACCATAATGAATCTTTTTGTTTTTTGGCTGCTTCAAATTCCGCTTGCTTACACTCTTGCAATATATCTCGGCATTGGTGTTGAGGGAGCGTATTACTCAATTGTAATTTCAGAATCTACTTTTTCCGTTGTAGGATATTTTTTTTTTAAAAAGGGAAAGTGGAAAACAGTTAAGGTCTGATCTGCAAAGGCAAAGATTTATGTGCCTCCGCAAAACATAAAAATTGTTTTATCAAACTCATATTCATTATAGAACGTTACGCTTTTTCAGCCATCTCTGGTTAATAGTAAAGACTATTCCTGTTAAAGCGTAAAGAGTACCGGATATTATGCTTGCAAAAGTAACGTTTATGTGCATGAACACCAGCACAAAAACAATTGATGTTATCGGCACCAGGCATAAATGTGTGAACAATCTTTTGTAGTAATGAGTTAGAT
>JBATIA010000033.1:0-1631 GCA_049667415.1 Ignavibacteriaceae bacterium | reverse complement strand
TCCCTGGTATGACTGCCATCCACCTGATAAAAACGATCAAAGATTTTATTAATCCGTTCCTCCGGAATGCCTATGCCTGTATCGCTTACTTTAATCTCTACTGACCCCCCTTGTTTTCCCCCCTTGTTAAGGAGGGAAGTAATTTGATGAGTTGTTGTAACATTTACAATAATGCCTCCGCCTTCCGATGTAAACTTAAATGCATTTGATAAAATGTTATATATTATCTTCTCCACTTTATCTTTGTCAACGTACACTAAAATCTCTTCCAAATCTGAATTAAACTTAAGCGTTATCTTCTTTCGCTCAGCTAAAGATGCAAAAGAAAATACTAATCCCTTTAAGAACGGAATAATATTGATCTTAATTGTTCTAAGAGTCATTCTTCCGGCTTCCAGTTTAGAAAGGTCAAGTAGCTGGTTTACCATTCCATTAAGTCTATTGGCGTTTCTATGGACTAACTTTAATTCCTCTTTTATATTTGTGTCTTTTATTTTATCCATTATCTGTTTTACCGGTCCCAATATTAATGTAAGCGGCGTACGGAACTCGTGAGAGATGTTTGCAAAAAATCGTGACTTCAATTGATCAATCTCTCCCAGTTTTACAGAGTGCTTATGCTCTAACTCTAGCTGATGTTTTAATCTCTGGCGATTCAAATAAAATCTTGTAACCCCGGTAAACAAAGAGCCAAAAAATATAACATACAATAAATAAGCCCACCAGGTTGCCCACAAGGGTGGGTTGATGATGATCGAGATAGATACACCTTCTTCATTCCATACCCCATCACAATTGGAACCTTTAACACTGAAAACGTACTCACCGGGATCAAGATTAGTATAAGATACATTGCGGCGAGTTGCATCAGTATAAACCCAATCCCTGTCAACTCCTTCCATTTTATAGGCATATTGATTTTTACCTGGAGCCGTAAAATCTAAAGCTGAAAATTCGAAGGAAAGAATATTTTCAAAATAAGGTAATTCAATTGTTTTAGTTTCGGTGATTGTTTTTTTTAGATAAGAACTATCACCAATTTCTACAGGCTTGTTGTTAAGTTTGAAATCGGTAAGCACAATTCGCGGAGAATTGGGATTATCTTTAAGACTATCCGGAAAAAAAACTGCAAGGTTATTATTTCCTCCATAATAAAATTTACCTGATTTGCCTTTATGGAAAGCTTTAAATCCAGATGATACCGAGCGGTAGTTCTTTAAACCGTCCCTCTCATCATAGGTTCTGAATACTATTTTTTCCGGATAAAACTTGACCAATCCAATCTCAGTTCGTAACCAAAGATTCTTATGGTCATCTTCTAAAATAGAGCAAATGGAATTATCGGGAAGCCCATCTTCCTTTGTAAAGGGAATAAAACTCTCCTCCTCACGGTTGAAAAGATTAAGCCCATAATTGGTTCCAATCCATAATCTTTTCTTGCTATCTTCAAAAATATCATGGATGTAACCACTTGATAAACTAGTCGGATTTAAAGGATCATTTTTATAGCGTACAAATCCTTCTCTTCCATTTTCTAAACGAACCATTCTACAGAGGCCGTTAACAGTTCCTACCCACAGAATATTCTTACTATCCTGGTATATACTTAATACAAAATCATTACTTAGACT
>JBATIA010000032.1:0-2523 GCA_049667415.1 Ignavibacteriaceae bacterium | reverse complement strand
GTGCAGAACAATCAACCTGGGTCACTATTCAATACAAGAATAATATACTTAGGAAATCTCATCAGCCAATTCAAGAAATCTTTTATACGGAATCGCCGATAAACTCTCCGCCTGAAACGCACCGTTTGATAAACTTATCATCGATACCTTTGCGGCAGTTTCCTCATCAGGTGCTTCATAGATATCTAAAAAATCATAATGTCCGAGCAGAGCGTAATGCGCGATGAATTTTACTTCGGGACATTTATTTTTTACCTGGTCCAGCCAATGTCTGCCGAGCTTTGCCCTGTCTTTCATTTGCTTGGAAGTTTCAGGAGAGAGTTTTGTGAGCATTACGTATGTTTTCATTGCTTAATCCTTTCCGAATAGTTTTTATTTTCGATTTCTAATTAAGCACAACAACTAAACCTTTACAGTTTAATTTGTAATCTTTAGTTAAATGTAATAAGTGGAAGGATAAATATCAAAAGGTGATTAAATTAAGTCTATTTGTAATTGGATAACGAATTTTTAAAAGTAGATGGCGGATTCTTATAAAAGATATTTAATTGCAACAAAACCGCCAATAAGCAGTACTGTAAAAGCAATTGCCAGCCAGTTAAAATATTTATCAATAAATGATTTAATCTGGGGTCCAAATTTCCAGATAAGTGCTGCAACTAAAAAGAAACGCGCTCCCCGACTTATGATTGAAGCAACAATAAACATGACAATATTGATATTAAAAGCTCCGGAAGAGATAGTTATTACTTTATAGGGAAGTGGGGTGAAGCCTGCAGTAAAAATAATCCAGAAGTCATAGTCGACATACAATTTTTGAATATCGTAAAATGCCTGTGGTGTAAAACCCGGAATATTATTAAAAAAGAATTCAGCAATCCCGGTAAACTCATTTGATGGTGTCCACCAGAGATAATGACCGATTGCATAACCAAGCAATGCACCACTTACAGATCCAACCAAACAAATAAAAGCAAACCTGAACGCTTTCTTCGTTGATCCAAGAACCATTGCAATAAGAAGTGCGTCCGGAGGAATAGGAAAGAATGAAGACTCAGCAAAAGCAAGAAGAAAAAGTGCTGCTGTTCCGTATGGTGTTTTAGACCAGTGAAGTACCCAGTCGTAAAGATTTCTTAGTAATTTCATTTATTCCTTAGAATGAAAGGCAAACTTAGTTAAATGGTTTGTTTCATAAAAGTATTTATGGCTTGATTGTTGACCTTGCCGAAGCGTCAATTTGCGTATTAAAATAAAGTTTTAATAAGTTTGATTGGCTGCTCATAAATAATTTTTTATCCACAATATGGGAGAGAAAAATGAAAAAGTATTTTATCTTTCTACTTATTCTTGCAGCATTCACCTCCTTTTCACTGGCTCAAATGCAGATTGGTTTAAAAGCCGGATTAAATATAGCAAATATAGGAGGTGATGATGCAGATCAGATATTAGAAGGTCAAAGTCTGGATTCAAAGACTGGTTTTGGCGGAGGTATTTTCTTTATGTACCAATTCAACAAATATTTTGCTATTCAACCGGAAGCTTATTATTCAATGAAGGGTGCAACTTACAAAGAAGGAGATGGAGAATTAACGCTTACACTCGATTATTTTGAAGTACCGCTTCTACTGAAACTTGTGATCCCAGTAGAGGGTTCAAGTATCAGACCTTCAATTTTTGCTGGTCCAGCAATTGGTTTTAATACTACGGCAAAAGTAAAAATAGAGGTAGGTGATGAATCTGCTGAACAGGACATTAAAGATGAAACAAAATCTACTGACTTTTCCTTAGCATTCGGAGGAGGAATTGGTTTTATGGTTGGTAAAAATGAACTTGGAGTTGATATAAGATATATTCTGGGATTATCCACCATCGATGATTCATCCGACGCGTGGGATTTGAAGAATAACGTGATAAACTTTAATGTTTATTTTGGATTTTCACTTTAGTAATTCTTGATATTTTGACTCCGCATCGTTATTATCGGTGCGGAGTTTTTCTCTTTAAACTCACCTTTTCTCTTTAGCTTTTCTTATAAGTATTTTTGCGCCTAAAATTCAGAGGTATAAATGCAATTTGAACGTAGCGCTGGTATTCTTCTTCATCCAACTTCACTTCCCGGCAATTATGGTATTGGAGATCTTGGCAGTGAAGCATACAAGTTTGTAGATTTTCTAAAGGAAGCCGGACAAACCCTTTGGCAAACTTTTCCACTTGGACCGACAGGTTACGGCGATTCACCGTACCAGTGTTTTTCTGCGTTTGCTGGTAATCCACTTTTAATTAGTCCAGAAAAACTTAAAGAGGATGGTTTTCTTTCTGATGAGGAATTGAACAACCCGCCTGAATCTGATCCTAAGAAAATAGATTATGGACAAGCTATACAATACAAAAATTATATTCTTAAAAAATCTTATAATAATTTCAAGAACAACTCCAACGGTTTGGATAAAGAGTTTGAGAAATTCTGTAATTCGCATAAAGAATGGCTTGATGATTTTGCACTATTCATGGCATGTAAAGAAC
>JBATIA010000031.1:0-2805 GCA_049667415.1 Ignavibacteriaceae bacterium | reverse complement strand
ACTTAAAAACGGTTACGGTAATGAAGCCCGTATCGTTAAGTAGTTATGTCTAACGTAACCTCCTCACTGAACGTAAGACGAAACGGGTCTCGTAACCGATTAACTCTAAACGATTGTTTATAAAAATCAAAGCTTCCGTAGCTCCTCCATCAATTGTGTTTTAGCTTTTGTTTTATCGTCTACATTTTTAAGAAACTTAGCTGGCACACCTGCAACAACGGTTTTAGTTTTGACATCCTTCACTACTATTGATCCGGCAGCTACAACTGCTCCAGATCCTACTTTCACTCCTTCAAGTACCACAACATTTGCACCGATCAAAACATCGTCTTCAATAACTACGGGATCTGCACTTGGAGGTTCAATTACTCCGGCTAAAACTGTTCCAGCGCCGATGTGGCAGTTCTTTCCAACGATAGCTCTGCCGCCAACGACCACATTCATATCAATCATTGTCCGTTCACCAATTACTGCTCCGATATTTAATACTGCACCCATCATTATTATACAATGATCTCCAATCTCAACCATTTCTCTGATAATTGCACCAGGTTCAATTCTACAATTATATTTTGTTAAGTCAGCCATTGGAATTGCAGAGTTTCTTCGATCTACTTCAACCTTGTACTTTGTAATTAATTTTTTATTTCTTTCATAAAATTTTTCAAACTCAGAATATTCACAAAAAAGTATACCTGAGACTGATGAACCATAAAAATCAAGTTCACCAAAAATTATTTTGCTTAAATCTCCCTGTAAGTAAATTTTAGCTGGTGTTTTCTTCTTTGCTTCGGAAATTCTCTTTATAACTTCGTATGAATCCATGTTAAGCTTTATTACCTCATAAATTATTAGTATTAGGTCATTCTGAAGGAACGAAACGACTGAAGAATTTACAAATTAAAAGGATGTTCTTCGCTTCGCTCAGAATGACAGTAAAATCTTATTTTTTCAAAACAACTTCAGTGAAATTATAAAAACCTTTATCCCGTTTAAGTGCAAACTTTGCTGATAATAAAATGCCTTCCGCAAAAGTTCTTCTTGATAATGCACGATGCTGAATTGAGAGAACTTCTCCCATTCCCGCAAAGCTTACTGTATGATCACCAGGTACATTACCCAGTCTTAATGACGTAGTATTAATCTTTTTCTCACCAAAAATATCCTGAATCATTTTTGCCGTGCCTGATGGTTTATCCTTTTTAAATCTATGATGAGTCTCAGTAATTTCAACATCCCAGTCAGGTACTTTCTCTATTGCTACTTTTGTTAATTCAAGTAACACCTGAATTCCTAAAGAAAAATTATAGCTTTGAACAACAGGTTTTATTTCAGAGAATTTTTTTAAGTCGTTTATATTTTTTTCTGTTAAACCTGTTGGAGCCACGATTATTGGAATGTTGTAGGTCTTGGCTAAACCCAGCATTTTATCAAAGACTTCGGGTAGTGAGCAATCTATTAAAATTTCAGGTTCGCTTTGTATCCACTCACCCTGAATATCAAATGTAAAAACAAGTTCATGACCATTCTCTGCAAAAACATTTACTACTTCTTTACCAAGCTTTCCCGAAGCACCGACTACTCCATATTTCATTGATTTTTTCCTAATTAAATATTTTAGAGTTTACTCATCTCTTTTTCTAAAATTTCCTCTGCTTTACCTGATGCCCTGACAAGAGGTAATCTTAAAACATTTTCGCATAAACCTAATCTTGACATAACATATTTTACCGGTGCAGGGCTGGTTTCCACAAATAAAGCATTCATCATGGACAAATATTTATTACTAAGATCCTGTGCCAGTTTAAGATGATTACCAAGAATGGCAATTGTAATTGCCTTCATTTCAGATGGATATGGATTGGAAAATACTGAAATAACACCGTCCCCGCCGAGAGCCATTATAGCAAGAGTCTGATCATCGTTGCCAGAAAGTACTGAAAGGGATGTGGGTTTAATTGAAATTAAATGCGCTATCTGAGAAATATTTCCACTGGCTTCTTTTATTGCAACCACATTTTTACATTCTTTGTGAATTCTTATGGCAGTCTCCGGAAGAATGTTCATTCCTGTCCTTGAAGGAACATTATAAAGAATTATTGGAAGATGTGTTTTTTCAGAAATGACTTTATAGTGTTCAACAAGACTTTCCTGCGTACCTTTGTTGTAATAAGGATTTACTATTAACAGACCATCAGCTTTCAAATCTTCTGCCTGCCGATTATTCTCAATCACTTTTTTAGTATTGTTGGTTCCTGTTCCAACTATAACGGGAATTCTACCTTTAGCTTCTTCAACTGCTAGTGAAATTATTTTTCTTCTTTCATCATAATCGATTACAGGAGATTCCCCTGTAGTTCCGATTACTACCAATGCATCGACGCCACCTTCCAGTTGCTGCTGAATTATTTTTTTTAGTGAGTCTAAATCAACCGATTGGTCTTGCTTAAATGGCGTTATAAGTGCAGTTCCAACTCCTTTGAACATTGCTAATCCTATAGTTAAAGATTTTGAGTTTCATTAAAATATGAAAAAATAATTAAGATTGTTAAAATTTAAATATCTATGAATTGTAGAGAAGACCGGATAAATACACCTGGGGATTTGGAGAGTAGGAAAATCGTCGGCAAGAGTGGCTCACCGCAGGACTGGTAAATTGCAAAGATTCCAACGCATCTTTGAAATTCAACAACTTGTATAATTCGATGAGCGCTTAATTACTCTTGCCAGAGCCATTGATTTTCCAACTACTATGCCAGTTGGAGCAGAAGTTTTTTATCAAAATCAGCATTACTTGTATTATAT
>JBATIA010000030.1:0-6938 GCA_049667415.1 Ignavibacteriaceae bacterium | reverse complement strand
TTACATCCCCTTCAAAAGGCTGTATTCTTTCTTTATCACCTTCAATAATGCTCACATATACTTTAATGTGTGAGAAAATATTTTGGGGCAGGAAAAATTTCGTAATCATAAAATAAAAAAGCCGCCGTAAGGCGGCGTAAAAAATATTATTAGCTCTTTTTATCCTTAATCCGAGCAGCTTTACCAGAAAGGTTTCGCAGGTAATAAAGTTTTGCTCTTCGTACGTCGCCTTTCTTCAAAATCTCAACTTTCGAAATTTTAGGCGAATTGAAACGGAATATTCTTTCAACGCCAACTCCGCTGGCAATCTTCCTTACGGTAAAAGATCTATTCAGCCCGGCGCCGCGAACGCTGATTACATCCCCTTCAAAAGGCTGTATTCTTTCTTTATCACCTTCAATAATGCTCACATATACTTTAATGTGATCCCCAGTTCTGAACTCGGGTAAATCAGTTCGGGGTTTTTCTTTTAATATATTAGTTACTTTATCCATTATTTACTCCTTGGTTTAAGCCACAGACTTATCAGTCTTAAGCCGAATTTATTTCTCGCCATTTATCAGTTAAAATTTTTGATTGCTCTTCTTTCCAATTATTAATTTCTTTTTCATTTCCAGAAAGAAGAACCTCAGGGACTTTCATTCCCCTGTATTCCGCAGGCCTGGTAAAATATGGCGCTTCAACAACTTCACCATCCTGAAATGAGTCATCAAGTGCTGCCTCACTGTCATTAAGTACACCGGGTATAAGTCTAACAACAGCATCAACAATTAATAATGCAGGAAGCTCACCGCCGGTAAGAACAAAATTCCCGATTGAAATTTCATCCGTAGCAAATTTTTGCCGCACACGATCATCAACTTCCTTGTAATGTCCCGCAATAACAATCATATTTTTTGAAAGGGAAATATCGTTTGCAATCTTCTGATTAAAAATTTTTCCTTTCGGTGTTGTAAATATTATATGATCGTAACTGCGCTGCGATTGCAAAGATTCTATACATTCAAAGAACGGTTCAGGTTTAAGAACCATTCCGGGTCCGCCACCAAAAGGTTTGTCATCTATTTGCTTGTGTTTGTTGTATGCATAATCCCGAAGATTATGAATAAACAATGACAGCTTACCTTTATCCTGTGCTCTCTTAATAATGCTTGTCTGTAAAGGACTTTCAAGCAAATCCGGAACAGCCGTTAAAATATCAATCCTCATCTTCTTCAAAAAAATCTTTTGTGATATTAAGGATTAATTTCTTTTGGGCAGCATCAAATTTTTCAATAAAGTTAAGAACAAAAGGTAACAATTTCTCTTTCTTATCCTCTGTTAGAATGACCAAAACATCATTAGCTTTTGCTTTTATTAAATCGGTTACTGTTCCTATTATTTCTTTACCGGCAATTACTTCACTACCAATCAAATCGTGTATAAAAAAATGATTCTCAGGTAAACTTACAACATCTTTTTCAACTACGTAAACCTCTCTATCAATCAGAACCCGAGAATCTCTCTGGCAATCAAATTTTTTAAATTTAATTAAAATCTTTCCGTTAACATCTTTTACATCTTCGACATAAAATATTTTCTTATCACCCCAAAAATCAATATAAACTTTTTTTAAGCTTAAATATCTTTCCGGAAAATCCGAATACAATTTAAGCCTTACAAATCCATCTTTTCCATAAAGCTGTTCAATTCTTGCAATTAAATAGTAATCCAAAGCTTTGGCAAGATCACTTAATCAAGTATTTCCAACATAGCACGCTTTCCTTCTTTAGCTGCAACGGCAGTAAGAAGTATTCTCATAGACTGTGCAGTTTTGCCTTGCTTGCCGATAACTTTACCGACATCCTCCCGTTTAACTCTTAAGGTTAGAGTATATTTTCTCTCCTCGGTGGTTATTTCTTCAACAACCACATCTTCGGGGTTATCAACAAGATGCTTTGCAATAAACTCAATGAACTCTTTCATCTGTAAGAGCCTCCTGTGTTAACGCTGTGAGCAGTGTTGTATTTAAGTACAGTAATTTAGTTGAATCGATTCAACCAACATCAAAACAGAAGCAGCGCTATTAACTTCTGCTAAACATTATTCAGCTTTTTCTTCAGATTTTGTCTCTTCAACCGAAGCCTGCTCTTCCACTTTAGCTTCAACTTTCTCTTCGACTTTCTCAGTAGAAGCTTCAGTTTCCTGTTTGGCTTTGGCTTTCCTGGACAATTTCTTCCCGGGCTTTTTCTTTGACCCGGCTTCTTTCATTTTTTGCCAGTTTTCAAGTTCCGATTTTACCTTCTCTTCATCAAGACCCTTAGACATTAATTCTTTTTTTAATGTAACGCCTTTTTGCCTTAAAAGACTCTTCACTGTGCTTGTCGGCTGAGCACCAACATTTAACCAATAGAGTATCCTGTCTTCTTTTAATTCAAGAGTGTGTGGATCAGTTAAAGGATTATAGAAACCAACAGCTTCCAAGAATCTTCCATCTCTGGGTGATCGTGAGTCTGCTGCAACAATTTTATAAATGGGTTGTTTCTTCTTACCCATTCTTCTTAATCTTAACTTAACAGCCAAGTTATTTATTCCTCCGCGATTTATGCATTATGTAATCAATTTAATTTGTTATTTACCTGCCTAAGGACAGGTTTCCCAAAGATGATTTACCTGAAAACCGGCTCATCATCTTTTTCATTTCAGAAAATTGCTTAAGCAACTTGTTCACCTCCTGTACAGATGTACCACTGCCTCGTGCAATTCTTTTTCTTCTGCTTCCGTTTAATATTTTTGGGTTTTCTCTTTCAGGTCTCGTCATTGAATTAATAATTGCCTCAACTTTGACGAGCGCATAATCATCAACCTGCGTATTTTTTATCTGCGAACTAAGTCCCGGAATCATTCCAAGCAAGGATGATAGAGAACCCATTTTCTTGATAACTTTAATTTGCTTAAGAAAATCATTAAAATCAAATTTATTTTGTCTTAGTTTCTCTTCCAGACTCTCAGCTTCCCTATCATCAAAAGTCTGCTGAGCTTTCTCAACAAGCGAAATTACGTCACCTTTTCCCAATATTCTTGAGGCTAGGCGGTCAGGGTAAAAAAGTTCCAGAGAGTCTGTTTTTTCACCATTACTTATGAATTTTATTGGTTTTCCAACTACAGACCTAATCGATAGGGCAGCACCGCCACGCGCATCACCGTCGAGTTTTGTTAAGACTATACCATCAAAATTCACAGTTTCATTAAATGATTTTGCTGAATTTACAGCATCCTGTCCAGTCATAGAGTCAACCACAAAAAGAATTTCGGAAGGATTTACAAGCTTTTTAATATCAGAAATCTCTTCCATCATTTGGTTATCTACGTGTAAGCGACCTGCAGTATCAATTATAACAGTATCAAAACTGTGCATCTTAGCGTATTTCAAAGCATCAATTGCTGTTCGTTTAGCATCAGGCTTCTCCAAAGAAAAAACTCTGGTATCAATTTTTTCACCTAATTGTCTAAGCTGTTCAATGGCAGCCGGTCTGTAAACATCTGCTGCTGCCAGCAATACTTTTCTCTTACGTTCTTTTAATCTTTTAGCAAGCTTAGCACAAAATGTTGTTTTACCAGAACCTTGTAATCCTACCACCATAATTACTGTTATTCCCGATGGATTTAATTTCAATTCGGTTTGAGAAGAACCGAGAAGTGATACCAGCTCATCGAAAATTATTTTTGTAATCAGTTGACCGGGTGAAATTGAAGCAATAACTTCTTTACCAAGTGCCTTCTCAGAAACTTTTTCAATAAATTCCTTTGCAACTTTATAATTTACATCTGCATCCAGAAGTATGCGCCGGATTTCCCTGAGCGAATCAGAAATATTTTTTTCACTCAGGCGTCCCTGACCGCGTACCTTCTTTAAAGCGTTCTCTATTTTTAATGATAAGTCTTCAAACATTTCTGAGTTTATTCATGGTTTGGAATTATAAAAAAAAGGATTTTAAGAGCTGGCCTTTAGCGCGTTTGCGCCGGAGACAATTTCCAGAATCTCTTTAGTTATTGCAGCCTGTCTTTCCTTATTGTAAGTAAGATTTAATGATCGAATCATTTCTTGAGCATTGGTAGTAGCATTATCCATTGCGGTCATTCGTGCACTAAGTTCTGCTGCATTGGATTCCAGTAAAGTTCTCCAAAGTTGTGCTTTAAGATGCTTGGGGATTAGTTGTTCAAATATAGAAAGTTGATCGGGCTCAAAAATATAATTTGCCTGATGAAATTTTTCATCTTCCTTTGATTTAATCAGAGGAATTGGCAGTAGTTGTAAATTTGTAATTCGCTGCTGGATTAATGAAACAAATTCGTTATAAACCATTACAACTTTATCTATTTCTCCACTCAAATACTTTGGTACCAATTCATTATAAATTTGCAGCGTTGACTGATACTGAAGAGAGGAAAATAAGCCGATAATTTTTCCTTCAATATTATAATTTCTTTTACGAAAATATTCGGATGCTTTCTTTCCGACGGTATAAACTGTAAAAGAAGTATTTTCATTATTTAATTCTTCATTGATGTAGCTTACTGCTTCACGAATTATATTTGTATTAAATGCACCGCACAATCCCCTATCTGCTGTAACAACAATAACACATACTTTCTTAACCTCTCTTGAAGCAAAAAAAGGATTGGTTTGTAAGGTATCATCAGCAGCCAAATGAGAAAGCATTTCACCGATTCTATTAGCATAAGGACGAGCGTTTACTATTCGTTGCTGTGCGCCGCGTAGCTTAGCTGTTGCAATCATTTTCATTGCTTTAGTAATCTTTTGCGTGCTTTTTACACCAACTATTCTGTTTTTTATGTCTCTTAACGTAGCCATTTAAATTAATTCTTACGCAGTCTTTTTAAATACTTTCAGAAATTCCTGCGCAGCGTTGCTTATTTTTTCATCAAGCTCTTTAGAAATGTCTTTTTCTTTTTTGAGAGTTTCGAAAATATCTTTGTGTTTCACTTCAAAAAACTCGAGAGCTTCTTTTTCAAATCTTTTAACATCAGAAACCGGGATAGAATCCATGAGTCCCCTTGTTCCTAAAAATATACTCACGATTTGCCTCTCAACCGAAATAGGTGAATATTGTCCTTGCTTTAATAGTTCTACAAGTCGGGCTCCCTTGTTAAGTGTCCTTAAAGTTGACTGGTCCAAATCAGACCCGAATTTAGCAAAAGCCTCCAGCTCCCGATACTGAGCAAGATCGAGCTTGAGTGATCCGGCAACTTTTTTCATTGCTTTAATTTGTGCATTACCACCAACACGAGATACAGAAATTCCCACGTTAATTGCCGGTCTAACACCCGAGTTGAATAAGCTTGACTCCAGATAAATTTGTCCATCAGTAATTGAAATAACGTTGGTTGGTATATAAGCCGAAACATCTCCCTGCTGAGTTTCAATTATCGGCAGAGCAGTTAAGCTGCCTCCACCCAAATCTTCACTAAGCTTTGATGCTCTCTCGAGCAATCTTGAGTGAAGGTAGAAAACATCACCGGGATATGCTTCTCTTCCGGGAGGTCTTCTCAACAAAAGTGATAATTCACGATAAGCCGCAGCCTGTTTGGATAAGTCATCATAAATAACCAAGGCGTGTTTTCCATTATCACGGAAATACTCACCTAATGTGGCTCCTGAATATGGAGCTATGTACTGAAGCGGAGCTGGCTCCCAGGATGCAGCTGTAACAACAGTAGTGAAATCCATAGCACCGTGCTCATGCAACTTGGCAACAACCTGTGCTACCGTTGAGCTTTTCTGACCAATAGCGACATAAATGCAATAAACCGGTTTTATTCCAAGTGATTTTGCTTCTTCTGTATGAGTATATTTCTGGTTAATGATAGCATCAATTGCTACTGCAGTTTTTCCTGTTTGCCTGTCACCAATAATAAGTTCTCGTTGTCCTCTTCCTATTGGAATCATTGCATCGATAGCAGCAATACCTGTCTGCACAGGCTCTTTTACCGGTTGTCTTTGAATAACACCAAGAGCTTTTCTTTCGATGGGTAGAAACTTATCAGTATTTATTGCACCTTTTCCATCAATCGGTTTTCCTAAAGGATTAACTACGCGACCTAACAATTCTTCACCGACAGGAATTGAAGCAACTCTTTTTGTTCTCTTAACGATATCACCTTCTTTAACAAGTGAACTTTCACCAAAAAGAACACAGCCTACACTATCTTCATCAAGATTAAGAACCATGCCGATTACATCATTAGGGAACTCAACGAGTTCAGTTGCCATAACTTTGCTCAATCCATAAACCCGTGCAATACCATCACCTATCTGTAGGACGGTACCAACATCGTAGATATCTACTTCGCTTTCAAACCCGGAAAGCTGTTTTCTTAATATCGCTGATATTTCATCAGGTCTAACTTCAGCCATAATTTATTTCCTTTTAAACTTCTTATTTAGTTGAGTGATAATTCACCCGTTAAAAATTTTTTCTTTAGCCGTTCTAATTGATGTTTAATTGAAGCATCATAAAGAGTATCGCCCACTTTTGCAATAAATCCGCCAACCAGATTTATATCAGTTATAAAGTTAAGTCTGACTTTCTTTCCCAAAATCTTTTCCAGTCTGCTTTGCAAAACATTTTTCTGCTCATTAGTAAATTCAGAGACAGCAGTAACAATAACGTTGGCAATCCCAAGGTGTTCGTCACGCAATTCCAAAAATCTGCTTCCTATAGATTGAATTAGGTTCTCTCGTTTCTTTGAAATTACAAACTCAATAAAATCCATTGAGTCTTTTGAAATCTGTTTACCGAAAATTTCCTTCAGGATTTTAAGCTTTAACTCAGGTCTGATAATTGGGCTCTCCAGCATCAATTCCAACTGTTTATTTTTCATTAATGTATTGACGAGAAGCTGCATGTCAGTTGTTATAACATCCAGATTGTTTT
>JBATIA010000029.1:0-1712 GCA_049667415.1 Ignavibacteriaceae bacterium | reverse complement strand
AGGAGTTGCGTAAGGAGTACCGGTTTCATTATCATCACCACCATCCATTTCAGCTCCACGACCAGCTTCATCTGTTCCCTGGATTAAAAACCAGAACTGGCCTTTACCTCTGAAACCCATATCCCAGTCGAAACCATCATCACCGCAGAATGCAGATACTAAATATTTGGTATTAACAGTTCCACCAAACCATTCATATCCATCATCGAAATTAGCAATTACTTCTATATGCTCAATTATAGTCTGATCTCCTACAGCACCTAATGTAAGACCATTTATTTCGTCACCGGGAATACCGCTGATAGAGAAACCACCATGTCTGATTGAAACATATCTTAATATTCCTGAGTTATCATTATCATCAGTTCCACCAAATTTTGCATCCTCAGTTACTGGAATACCTTCAATCTGGTTTTCTGTTGTTGGCTGATTTGTTACAGCTTTTCCTAAAAGAATTACACCACCCCAGAGCCCTCTATCGTCTTTAGTAAGGTCATTAGGATTATTTACATCATCCAATTCACTTGTGAATATGATCGGATTATTCTGTGATCCTTCCGCAAGTATTTTACCGCCTCGTCTTACAATTAAAGCACTTGCACCATCACCTGTTGTAATGTTTGCCTGTAATTTTCCTTTTATTACTGTTCCTTCCTCAATGGTTAATGTTGCGCCATCGTTTACGAAGATTAAGCCATCTAAAGTATATACATTAGCAGCGGACCACGTTGTATTTGAAGTGATGTCCGCAGTTACGTTTACCTGTGCAAACATAGTAGATGTAAGCAAGATAGCAGTAATTAAAATGAAGATTTTTTTCATAGGGAAATTCCCTCCTTATATTATTTATGATTGTTAGTTAATTATAAACTATATGTTAATCCTACTGAATAGCTGATGCCTAACTTGTACGATTGGAATATGTAATCCTTATCGTTATATCTGTAAACTTCCTGGTACTCAGAATTAAGAATATTTTTTACACCTACATTAAGAGTTAAAAGTTCAAACAACTTTTGACTTGCTGTAAAGTTTAATAGAGGTGCTGGCTTCTCAAAAACATCGGGTGTTGCGTTTGCTGAAACTTTTGATAATCTCTCTCCGAATGAGTTAAAAAAGATGCCGGCAATAGTCCCTGATTCAACATTGTTATAAGAAAGATCAATATTCAATACGTAAGGTGATTGTCCCTGAAGTTGTCTTGTATCGCTTGTATTTGGATCGATTGCTCTCCTCTGTTCTAGTTCAGATGGTGCAATATCTACTGTTGAGCTGATCAGTGATAAATTAAAACCAAGACTGAAATTCTTAACTGCTTCTGTCAGGTAAGACATTTCTAATCGTGCTTCGAGCTCTACCCCTAAAAGTTTAGCTCGGTCTACATTAGTGTAGTTTACAATTGGATTTGATCTTGTAGAACCTTCGACGAACGCAATTTCGATTGGATCCTTTAGATTTTTGTAAAATGCACTTACAGCAAATATTTCGCCCGGTCTTAAAAACCATTCCCATCTTATATCATAATTTTCAATAAGTGTCCGCTGTAAATTCGGATTCCCTGACAGTTCAACATCATTAACGAATTCTTTGGAAGAGAAAGGCGCAATTTCTCTGAAAGTTGGACGGGCAAGTGTCTGGGTACCCGCTACTCTCAAATTCATATTCCCGGATAGATTATAAATAAAAGTAACAGAAGGCAGCCAATCCTGTTC
>JBATIA010000028.1:0-11049 GCA_049667415.1 Ignavibacteriaceae bacterium | reverse complement strand
TCTTAAAATGGAAGTAATTTCTTATCTTCCTGATGAATGTCCTCTTTGCCGCGAGGATGTTGAGTTGGTGAAACCGGGCTCGCGGAAAGTTAAGTAATTCAAAAGAACTTTTTTTCCCCACATTCTTTGTTCGATATTCATTATTCAAAAATAATATCGAATACTGAACAGGGAATTTCGAATGTTGAAATATTTTTTTCATTCTTATTTTCACTTTAACTCTCTCATCTAAAAATCCTATCTTTGTATTGTTAAATTTTTATTACTGATATTAAAGGAACATTGATGAAATTAATCTTTATTTTTTTTCTATTTGTATCTGCGGTTTACTGCCAGGTGAACTTTGATGATTATTTCGAAGATAAAACTCTACGTCTTGATTACTTTCACACCGGCGACAAGGAGAATGAATCCTATTCTTTCGATGAGTTAGTTGAGGAACCTTACTGGGGCGGATCCAAAGTAAACCTGATTGATAAATTCAACTATGGTAAATACAAATTTGAAGTTTATGATGAAGAATCGAATCAGCTAATTTATTCAAGGGGTTATTCAACTATTTTTAATGAATGGCAGACAACAGAAGAAGCTAAACATACAACAAAAACTTTCAGCGAGACGGTTGTATTTCCATTTCCTAAAAATCCCGTATTAGTCAGGTTTTATTCACGGAACAGAAAGAACGAGTGGATGAACAAGTTTGAATACACAATTGATCCGGACAACTATTTCATAAAACCCGAAAGGATTGCTGAGTATGAAAGTTTCGAAGTAATAAACTCCGGCGATCCTTCAGTGAAAGTTGACATTGTTATAATTCCTGAAGGCTATACATTTGATGAAATGGATTTATTTAAAGAAGACTGTGAAAAATTTGCAGGTTATCTTTTCAACTGTTCACCTTTTAAAGAGAATAAAGAGAAATTTAATATCTGGGGGATTAAAGCTCCATCAATGGAATCGGGAACCGATATACCTAAAGAAAATGTTTGGAAAAAAACTCTGGTAAACTCAACATTTTATACCTTCGATCTTGAAAGATATCTAATGACTTATGATAATAAATCAGTAAGAAATCTTGCATCAAATGCACCGTATGATCAGATCTATATTCTGGTTAATTCTGATAAGTACGGCGGTGGCTCAATTTATAATCATTACTCAGTTTGCGTAAATGACAACAAATATTCTGAATTTGTTTTTACTCACGAATTCGGTCATGGTTTTGCTTCATTAGCCGATGAATATTACACTTCCGATGTTGCATACCAGGATTTTTACCCACTTGATGTTGAGCCAACAGATCCAAACCTTACCACATTGGTTGACTTCAGTTCCAAATGGAAAGATCTTGTTGAAGAGGGAACACCGATTCCAACACCAGATAAGGAAGAATTTGAAAATAGCGTTGGCGCTTTTGAAGGAGGCGGCTATATGGAAAAAGGAATTTACAGACCCGCACACGATTGCACAATGAAATCAATTGTTGTTGATAATTTCTGTCCTGTCTGCAAAAGAGCAATTCAGCAAATGATAAATTTTTATTCGGAATAATAAAATGGCAATAGACCAAAAAAAATTACACAAACTCGTTGAATCGATTGCTTCCGGTAAGTTCAAAACGGAAGAAGAGATGTTAATAACGACAATAAATGAAATTGTTGGGAACGAAAATATAGACGTTACTGGTGGAAGAATCTGGAAGCTCAGCGAACAGACCGAAACCTACCGGCTTTTATATCAAACAGGAAAAATTGAAAAGATTGATACCAAATTTCAAATTGATATTCATAGATATCCTATACTTGATTTAATTGCCAAGCAAAGAACCATTTTAGGTAAAGAAACCATAAGTACGCTTCGTAAAAAAGGAATATTTAAGTACTCTGCTTCAGGTGTCGGAGGCAGGAAAAAAATAAAAGAGAAATATTATTATGAATACCTGCTCGCTCTGAATAGTGATAAAATTGATGAAGAATTTAGAATAAATCTGAACATTATTGCGACAGCTTTAACATCACAAATAAAACAAAGAAGGTCTACAGCAAGTGTTAAATATCTAAAAGCTGATATAGATAAAGCGCGTCAGCTTCAAAAAAGTATTTTGCCTGAACACGAATTCAAATTTCATGATTATGAATTATACGGATTAACAAATCCTGCGGAAATAATTGGCGGTGACTTTTTTGATTACCTTGAACACGGGGAAGAACAGGATAGACTTGGTATTACAATAGGAGATGCTGCTAGTAAGGGAGTCGGAGCGGCTGCTGAAGCAATGTATATTGCTGGTGCATTAAGAATGGCGAGCGGTTTCGAAATTAAGATTGTTGCTTTAATGCGAAGATTGAATCAGCTTGTAAACAAGATATTCGAAGATGATAAATTTACATCTCTTTTTTATGGAGAACTTTCAACTCACCGCGCTGGTTTATTCCTTTATGCAAATGCCGGGCATAATCCGCCAATATTTTTAAAAGCAAAATCTAATGAAACAGAATTTCTTCAACCAACTGGCCCGGTTCTTGGTCCTGCACCCGATGCAAAATACTATATTGACAGTATAAATTTTTCTAAAGGAGACGTTCTGCTTCTTTACTCTGATGGAATTACCGAAACAGCAAATGAGAACTTTGATCCTTATGGTGATGATCGACTCTTATCCAAATTCAAAAGTTTGAGTAAACTTCCACCAAAAGAAATAGCTTTAGAAATTTTAGATGACGTGATAAAATTTTCGAAGAATGGAAAATATTCTGATGATATGACATTAGTCGTAGTTAAAAAAGTGAAATAATAGTAAAATATTACGAGTAGCGATAATGCTTAAATCAATTAATCCCGCTAATCTTCAGGTTCTGAAAACTTACCCACCAATGCCCATATCGGAAGTGAATAGTATTATAAACCTGACTAACGATGCATTTGAAGAGTGGAGAGAAACTTCGTTTAGTAATAGATCAAAATTGATGATGAAGGCTTCAGATGTTTTAAGAAAAAGAAAAGAAAACTATTCCGGGCTAATGACTCTTGAGATGGGTAAACCAATCACCCAATCGAGAGCGGAAATAGAAAAGTGCGCATGGGTATGTGAATACTATGCTGAGAATGCAGAAAAATTTTTAGAAGATGAATTTGTTGAAACTGATGCTTCAAAAAGTTTCGTTTCGTTTCAGCCATTAGGGATTGTCCTTGCAGTTATGCCATGGAATTTTCCATTCTGGCAGGTTTTCAGATTCGCAGCACCGGCTATGATGGCAGGTAATGCGGGAATATTAAAGCACGCTTCAAACGTTTCAGGTTGTGCCCTTGCAATCGAGGAAGTATTTAGAGATTCTGGATTTCCTGAAAATCTTTTTAGAACGATTTTAGTTCCATCATCACATATGGAAGAAGTGATAAAGAATGAAAAGATTCAGGCTGTAACACTCACTGGCAGTGTACCTGCAGGTAAGGCTGTTGCTAAAACCGCTGGTTCAGTTTTGAAAAAAACAGTGATGGAACTGGGCGGAAGTGATCCGTACATAATACTAGAAGATGCAGATCTGGATATGGCTGCTGATACCTGTGCCACTGCTCGGTTAATAAATGGAGGACAAAGCTGCATAGCTGCAAAAAGATTCATCGTGGTTGAAGAAGCCTATGAAGCGTTTAAAAAACTTTTTATTGAAAAAATGAAATCCAAAAGGATGGGTGATCCATTTGATGAATCAAATTATATTGGTCCGCAAGCAAGTGTTCCTTTAAGAAATGAACTTCATCAGCAGGTAGAAAGAAGTATTGAGCTTGGAGCTGAACTTCTTCTGGGTGGAAAAATTCCTGGAATTGATGGAGCATATTATCCACCAACCGTTCTATGTAATGTAAAGAAGGGAATGCCTGCTTATGATGAAGAGTTGTTCGGGCCTGTAGCTGCCATAATAAAAGCAAAAGATGAAAGTGATGCAATTAAAATTGCTAACGATACAATTTTCGGTTTGGGTGCTGCCGTGTTTACAAGTGATGTTGTTAGGGGAGAGAAAATTGCAAAAGAAAAATTGCATGCAGGCTGCTGCTTTGTAAATGCTTTTGTTAAATCTGACCCGAGATTACCATTTGGAGGAATTAAAGAATCTGGATATGGAAGGGAATTAGCAGCTTTCGGCATACGAGAATTTGTCAATATCAAGTCAATTTATATTAAATAACTATGCTCGTTCTTTCGCAAATATCTGCTTAATCAATTTTACAATTTTGTTTCTGGAAAATGGTTTCGAAAGATAATGTGTGCATCCCGCTTTTAAAAATTCATCCTTGTCACCGCGCATAGCAAAACCTGTTATTGCAACGATGGGCGTGTCCTTATAACTCTCAATTTTCCTTATTTCTTTTGTTGCTTGTGTTCCGCTCATTCCCTTGCCAAGGTTTATATCCATAAGTATTATATCATAATTATTTTCGTTGACCATTTTGAATGCTTTTTCTCCACTATCAGTAAATTCTACAATACAGAGCTCTTTTAGAAACAACTTGATTATATCTTTACTTGCATCATCATTTTCAACGACCAAAACTTTGGGCTTAAAATCCAGTATTAATTCTTTTTCTTCAAAACCATTCAAATTAACTTCAATAACTTTTTTCTCCTCGACTTGATCATAGTCTTCCAAAAGTGGGAAAAGAATAGTAAAAGTGGAACCGGAACCAACCGTGCTTGTTACACCAATTTTTCCATTCATCGTTTCAACAAAATTCTTTGTAATAGTTAATCCAAGCCCTGTTCCTTCAAAGTGACGGTTAAATCCTTCACTTACCTGTCTGAATTCCTGGAATATCAAACCCAGACTTTCCTTGGGAATTCCTATACCGGTGTCTTTTACCTTAACGCGTACGTAAGGTTTTGTATCTTCTTTAATAGTGTCAACTGTAACTGTAACCCCACCTGTATAAGTATACTTTAACGCATTGTTGATCAGGTTATTAATTATTTGCCTGAAGATTTGCTCATCAACGAAAGACAATAAATTCTGATCTTTAATTACGATATTCAAATAAAGATTTTTTCTTTCTGCTACTGCTTCAAATAGTGATATTTGAGACTCCACAAGCTCAGAAATTCTGTACGGCTGTAAGTTTATGTCAATCTTTCTTGCTTCAATTCTTGATAAATCAAGCAACAAGTTCAGAGTTTCCATTAATCTATTGGCACTTGTCAGGATTCTATCAGCCATTTCAATATTGTTTTTTACTTTTAACTTCTCTTTGAGCAGTTCTGCAAATCCGAGAATTCCAACCAGGGGAGTTCTTAACTCATGACTTATATTAGCCAGAAAAATAGATTTTATTCTACTCATCTCTTCAGCTCTTTCCTTGGCATCCTTCAACTGTGTCTCGGCATTTTTTCTAACAGTAACATCGCGCATTGTAACAAGTATGTATTTTTCATTTGACAAATTAATCTTGATGCCAAGACTCTCTACCCATATTTCCTCACCATTTGCAGTTCTAATTTTATACTCATCGATTATTGGAGTGGGATCTGATTTAATTCTATCAATAGCTTGATTGACTTTGTGAGTAAAATCGGGATGCAAGAATTCAAAAACTTTTTTTCCTATACCTTCAAGCGGATCATTTAAACCAACCAGTTGAGCGGCACTTTTATTTGCGAAAATAATTTTTCCATTCCAATCAATAATAATAGCTGATTCGATCATATTATCGATTAATGAACGAAATCTTTCTTCACTTTCCCTTAGAGCTTCCTCGGATTTTTTACGTTCAGTAATGTCTACCAATATTGCAATCAGGGCCGAAGGTATTCCATGGTCGTTTCTAATTACAGAGGTTGATAAATATGAGAGGAATTCTTCTTTGTCTTTTCTTTTACAAGTAACCTCTCCCTTCCATCCATCGGTCAATTTTGATGTTAAAATCTGGTCCTGAATGTTATCTGGATTGTTTGCAGAGATAATGATTGAAAAATGTTTCCCGATTATTTTATCATATTCGTAGTTGAAAGTCTGGCAAAAAGAGTTGTTGACAAATATAATATTGCCTGCTACGTCGGTTATGCAAACCGATTCATAAATGCTCTTTAGTGAATGAGCAAGAATTGAAATTTGCTCCTCGGCTTTTTTTCGTGCTGTTATGTCTCTCACTATAGCCTGAAGGGCAACATCACTACCAAGAACGATTCTATTCAAACTAACTTCGGCGTCAAACAATTCACCATTCTTTTTTTTGTGCTTCCATTCAAATCTTTGAGGATTTCCACTCAGCGCACTATTAATCTTTTCAAGAGCTTTTTCTTTTGATAATCTTCCGTCCGGTTGTTTTTCTGGTGAGAATTCATAAGGAGGTCTGCCCACTATTTCTTCTTTCTTGCATGCAAACATTTCCAGTGTTTTTTTATTGCAATCAATGAAGATATCAGAATCCATCAAAAAGATAGCATCGTTGGCAAATTCGAATAATGATTTGAATTTTAATTCGCTTTTTTCAAGTTTTTCAGATGCGATCATTTTTTCAGATATGTCTGAAAAAAAAGTTGCCATTTTACCGGGTTCAATTTGAATTGCAGAAACATCAAAAGCTCCTTTCACCTTATTATCTTCGTATTCCACAAGTTTATTCTCAATGTGATTACCGTTCCTGGCAATATTTTTATAAATATCAGGTAGATCTGTTTGGGCACTACCTGGAAATGCATCTTCAATTTTTTTATTAAGTAACAGAGAATGGTCTATTCCCAAAATTTTATTTGCAGCAGAATTGTAACCTGTAAATATCAGATCACCATTTTCCTTAAGATCATAAACATGAACACCGTAAGGGGAAGCATCGACAATTTGTCTTACTTTCTTTGTAGATTCAATTATCGATTTTTCTGCGTTCTTTATTTTGGTGATATTATCGCATACAATTAAGACCTCAAGATTTTTAACATTTGAATCAATCGTACGGGCGTTTTCCTTTACCCAAATTACTTCACCATTTTTTCTGATTTTTCGTATTTCCCAATTGAACATTTTACCAGGGTTGTTTAAACATTCATTTATCTGATCCTTCACCGTTTTCCAATCCTCTGGCAGAAATACTTTAGTTACAGGTTGTTTAATCAATTCATTTATTTTATATCCAAGCTCTTTAGCTCCGAGAGAGTTTACTTCTTTTATTATCCCTTGCTTATCCAAGATAAAAATCATCAGCGGATTATTTTGAAATATTGTTTTGAGCTTTTTATTGCTTCGTTTTATTTCTTCTATCTCGGAGAGAAAGAGTTTAATATTATCTGAGGTATTCTTCTTCTTGATGACAGTATTTGGGGATTTCAATTTTATTTTACTAAAAGTACACTCGATTAATTTTTTCTTTCCAGATTTAATATATATTGCTTTTAAAGATAGACCTGATGCTTTTTTTGGATTTTGTTTAAAAATAACTGGTGAGATATTTAAAAGTTTTTTACTATCCGGTTTTGAAAGTTTATTGAGTTCCTTACTAATTTTATTGAATGAAATGAGATCAGTTAGAAATATTCTTTTTACTTTTCTACTCGATAAAATAAATAGTTTACTAGCTGCTTTGCTAAACTCAATAACCTCCAAATTTTTTTGGTCAACAATCAGCTTAATTTTTTTGGAATCTTTAATTAATTTATTCGTGGTATCAGGCATTAAAAAAGACAATTTGATTATTGAACGATAATAATGTCGTCAATATAAGTGCCATTATTTTGAGAGTTAATCTTTACATTTCCATTGAAATTAACAGCCTATTATTTTAGGCTGGGATTTGGAGGTAAAAATGTAATTTTCAGAACGAAATATGAATAAAATCACTAAGTTTGAGCAAATGTTTAACTACAAATTAACCCTCCAATATGATGGGACAAGATATGCCGGTTGGCAAATTCAGGAGAACGCTCTTTCGGTTCAGGAGGTAATAAAAAGTTCATTACAGCAAATTCTTCAGGATGATGTTAATTTAATTGGAGCAGGTCGAACTGATGCAGGGGTTCATGCTTTAGGACAAGTGGCAAATTTCACCTGTAACAAAGAGCTGGATTTTTTGAGGTTCAAATATTCTATAAACTCTGTTCTACCTGATGACATTTCAATTACCAACATTGAACTTGTTGAGGAAAAGTTTCATTCAAGATTCAGTGCAAAAAAACGATCGTATATTTATTTAATAGCTAATCAGAAATCTCCATTCTATGATCGATATTCATATACCTATTTTTCTGAACTTGATCCAGGGAAATTAAATGAAATTTCTTCAATTTTAATTGGGAGAAAAGATTTTACTTCCTTCAGCAAGAATAATCCCGAAGTGCAGAATAAAATTTGTGAAGTATTTGATGTAAGGTGGCGTAAAGAAAAAAACTTATTTATTTTTTACATAGAAGCAAATAGATTTTTGTACGGAATGGTAAGGACATTAGTTGGAACATTGCTTAAAGCATACTCATCAGAAAATTCAACTGATTATTTCGAAAAAGTATTTGCTAAACAAAACAGGGATTCTGCTGCTGATGCAGTTCCTGCCAAAGGTTTATTTCTATTTAAGGTAAAATATTAATCTATGATATCTCTTAAAAACCAGAATGTTTTAGTTACTGGTGGTTCTCGTGGTATTGGTAAAGCCTGCGTGGAGCTTTTCTTGAAAGCAGGTGCAAATGTTGCCTTTACTTATAATAGTGCAAAGGAAGAAGCGGATAAAATTATAACTGAGTATAAACATTCATCAAAAATAAAATGTTATCAAATAAATCTTGGTGACTTTAATGACATTAAAATTAGGATTGAAAATATTCTAGATGATTTTGGAAACATAGATATACTTGTAAATAACGCAGGCATTTGGAAGGAAGCAGCGATTGATAAAATGACAATTGATGAGTGGAACGAAATGATGAATATTAATCTCACGAGCTCGTATCTTATCATAAAATTGCTGGTTCCAAAAATGAAAGAAAAGAGGTTTGGAAGAATTATTAATATAGCTTCAACAGCAGGACAAAGAGGAGAAGCATTTCATTCACACTATGCTGCATCTAAAGGCGGAATGATATCTTTAACGAAATCTTTAGCTTCAGAGCTTGGTGAATTTAATATTACTGTTAATTGTGTAGCCCCCGGTTGGGTAATTACTGATATGACTACCGAATCTTTGGCTGAAACCGAAGTTTACAAAAAAGTGCTCAGTGATATTCCATTGAATAAAGTTGCAAAGCCGGAAGAGATTGCAGGACCGGTTCTTTTTCTTGCTTCTAATCTGGCATCCCACATAACAGGTGAAATTTTGAATGTTAATGGTGGTTCAGTACTATGTGGTTAAAAATTTAAATTGAGAGAATAATTGGAAACAAATTTTCTTGCCGAAATCCATACAAAAGTTGTTCATTTCCCTATAGCTTTGCTTACAATTTATTCCCTCCTGGAGATTGTTGGGATTGTTTTTAATAAGGAATTTATTACAAAATCCGCTTTACTAATTTTGTGCCTCGGGGTTATTTCTGCTTTTTTAGCTGTTTTAACTGGTAACCAGGCTTATTCGGTGGTCACTTTTTGGAATGATCAAAGTCTGGTTCTACTTAATAAACATCAGACTTTTGCTACTTATCTTTTATGGAGTTCTGTTCTAATATGCGCTTTAAGAATTTTTGTAACAGTAAAGAAAAAATTCAATAGTCCTGTAAAATATATTTTTATCATTTTCGCTATAGGTATAATTTTTCTTGTATATGAAACAGGTATACACGGAGGTAATCTCGTGAAAAAGTATGGCGTAGGGACAGATCTTTTTAATTCCTCTATTGAAAATTAGATTTAGACTATAAATAAGTTGTTATGATTTTTTTAAGTTTGTTATAGATGTTCAGGAAATTATTAAAATACTCGACACTGTTTATTCTAATTGTTCCTATAAATGCTTTCTGTGGTGAAATGCCTGCAAGTAGAGCTGTTGGGATATTTCTTTCTGCAGGTGTTGGACCACGTCTTCCGATAGGACAATTTGCGAGCTCTACTGATCTTGGATACGGATTTAATATAGAGACATCCTATACGGATACTGATTTTCTACCATTCTTCATTTTTGCACGTTTGGGATATGAACAGTTCCCAGGTTCTCAAGATTTCTACCAGCAAACTGATTATTCGAATTATTCCACTATGATTGTTCCTGCATCTCTTGGAGTTCGTTATTACTTTAGTCCACTGGCTGAAAATGTTGTCCTTTTCATTCCGGTTGTTGAAGCTTATGCTTCTTTCACCTATTTTCAGGTGCTGAATGAATTCAAATCAGATGCAGGAAGAAGCAACTTTAAAGATGAGCTTTGGAAGGTTGGGGGAACCGTTGGTGTTGGTTTATCAATGTTCCTTCTGGAAATAATGGCAAATTATACTTACTATAAATCAAACCAATACTTATCGTTTAACTTAAGTGTGAGACTTCCACTATTTATTAATTTGTGAGGAATCAAAATGAATTATAAAAACATCCTTCTCGAAATTAAAAATAATATTGCAGTAGTTACTATAAACCGCCCTGACAAGCTGAATGCACTGAACGGAGATACAATTAATGAACTTGAGGATATTTTCGATTCAATTAAAAATAATCCGGAAGTTTTTATTGTTGTTGTAACCGGCAGCGGTGAAAAAGCTTTTGTAGCCGGTGCAGATATTTCTGAGCTTAACGAGCTTAATGTATTATCTGCAAAGGAGTTTTCGGAAAAAGGGAACAGGGTGTATAGAAAAATTGAAGATTTGGATAAACCTGTTATAGCAGCAGTAAATGGGTTTGCTCTTGGTGGCGGCTGCGAGTTAGCTTTGGCATGTCACATAAGAACTGCAAGTGAAAATGCAAAGTTTGGACAACCTGAAGTAAATCTTGGAATTATTCCGGGTTATGGAGGAACGCAAAGATTAGCTCGGGTAATAAATTCTGCAAGAGCACTCGAAATGATTTTAACCGGCGATATGATCTCAGTTGATGAAGCTTACAGAGTGGGTCTGGTAAATAAAATTTATCCACAAACTGAACTGTTAAATAAAACTC